>DASVVF010000514.1:0-1970 GCA_036386695.1 Catenuloplanes sp.
CCGACCGCCCAGGAGTGCACCTGGAGTCCGCAGACCGTCGCCAACAACGCGAATCTCAAGGACGCCGGCACCCCGCCCACCAAGGACGTCCCCACCGCCGGCACCCGCCCGATGACCATCACCACCGACCAGGGTGGCCCGATCACCGCCACCCTGGATCTGGCGAAAGCCCCATGCGCCGGCGCGAGCTTGGCGCATCTGGCCGGTCGGCAGTTCTTCGACAACACCAAGTGCCACGAGATCACCACCGAGGGTGCCCTGCGCTGCGGTGACCCGAGCGGCACCGGGCTGGGCGGCCCGACGTACACCTTCTTCAACGACCCCGGCGCGATGCCGGCCCCGGCGCCGGAGCCCAGTGCCAGCGCCGCGCCGCAACCTCAGCCACCGGCCTATCGCAAGGGCTCGATCGCCCTGATCGGCGCGCCGGCGGGCAGCAACGGCAGCCAGTTCCTGATCTTCGTCAAGGACTTCAGCACCGCCGATCCGACGTACCCGATCGTGGGCACGGTCACCGGCGGTCTCGACGTGCTCGATAAGATCGCCAAATCGCCGACCGTTGACAACGGAGCCGGCGCCAAAGTCAAGCCGGCGAAGGACATCCTGGTCAAGACCCTGACCGTCGGCGAGCCCAGCGGTGGCGCCCCAGCCACCGATCCCTCCGCAGCGCCGTCAGCCAGCGAGCAGTCCTGACCGGCTGGTCGGCCCCCCCCAACGCAATCCATATCGGCAGTCAAGCCATAGAGGCATCTCAGGAGGAAAACCGTGGCGACCACCAACGAGCGGCAACGCGCCGCGGCGCGAGCCCGTCTCGAAAAGGAGATGGCCGAGCGGGCCACTGCCGCCCGCAAACGCCGCCAGCTGCAGGCGGGTATCGGCGCGGGCGTCGCGCTGCTGCTGGTCATCGCCGGCACGGTCTGGCTGGTCACCAGCCTCGGCGACGACGGAGACAAGAAGAACGTCGCCGGCGCCGCCGACCCGTCGGCCTCGGCCGCGGCCAACGGCTGTAACTGGACCGAGGTGCCGAAGGACCAGCGCAGCCCCACCACCAAGGACGTCGGCCTGCCGCCCACCACCACGCCACCGACCAGCGGTAAGCAGGTCATGACGATCAGCACCAACCACGGTGACGTCAAGGTCACCATGGACCTGGCCAAGGTGCCCTGCACCGCGGCCAGCTTCGCGCACCTGGCGAGCAAGCAGTTCTTCAGCGACACCAAGTGCCACCGCATCCTGCCCGGCCTGCTGCAGTGCGGCGACCCGGCCGCCAAGGGCAAGGGCTACCGGGAGACCGACGGCCAGGGTGGGCCCAGCTACCGCTTCGGCGACGAAAACCTGCCGGTCAACGAGCAGCCGCCGTACCCGTCGGGGGTCGTGGCGATGGCCAACGGCGGAGCGAACACCAACGGCAGCCAGTTCTTCATCGTCTACAAGGACACCCAGCTCCAGCCGGCCTACACCGTCATCGGCAAGGTGACCACCGGGCTCGACGTCGTGGAGAAGGCCACCGCCGCCGGCCACGACGGGGCCTTCGAGAGCGGTCCGGGCGGCGGCCACCCCAAGACCGAGGTGCTGATCAAGTCGGTCACCGTCGGAGCGGCCTGACCAACCGCGGAACGCGCGACAAGGGGGGCGAGCCGGTCGGCTCGCCCCCCTTGTCGTTGTCAGCCGGTGTGCCCTGTTCGTTGTTCGCCGGTGTGCTGTGTTTGTTGTCCGCCGGTGTGCCGTGGCCGCCGCTCAGGCGCCGGAGGTCACCCGGTACGCGTCGAAGACCCCGTCGACCTTGCGGACGGCGGCCAGCAGGTGCCCGAGGTGCTTGGGGTCGGCCATCTCGAAGCTGAACCGGCTCACCGCCACCCGGTCCCGGGTCGTGGTGACCGTCGCGGACAGGATGTTGACCCGCTCCTCGGAGAGCACCCGGGTCACGTCGGCCAACAGCTTGTGCCGGTCCAGTGCCTCAACCTGGATGGCGA
>DASVVF010000515.1:0-3018 GCA_036386695.1 Catenuloplanes sp.
GACCCCCCGGGTCCGGGTGTCGCCCGGACCCGGGGCCACCGGGGTTTCCGTACTCACAGGTTGTTGTCCTTGACGACCTTCTCGAAGAAGGCCCGGCCCGCGTCGCCGCCGGCGCTGCGCCATTCCTTGCGGATCTGCTCCAGGTCGCTGACCGGACGGCGGCCGAAGATGATGTCGTTTACCTTGTCGATCACCGGCTGGCCGGCCTGTTGCAGCTGCGCCGGCTCCTCCACCCGGATGCCGGCGAAGAGGTCCTTGTCCAGGTACTGGATCGCGGTGTTGAACCAGCTCGTCATCGTCTGCACGTAGTCGGGGTACTGGCTCTCCGAGACCACCTTCGGGGGGCCGCCGAGGAAGACGTAGGTGGGCACCCCGGCGTCCTTCTGGCCCTGCTCGGTGTAGGTCGGCATGCCGCTCGCGTCGCGCTGGTAGTGGGTGCCCTCCACCCCGTACGACACCAGCATGTTCTCCTCGGTGCCGAACGGGGCGCTGCACCAGTCCGCCACGTTGAGGAACTCCTCGATCTTCTCCGGCGGCAACTTCTTGTTGACGAAGGTGTACAGCGCCACCGGGTCACCGCCCCGGATCATCGGGGTGCCGCCGTCGTGGGCGAACGGGGGGAGCGGTTCCATCCGGAACGCCGGGTTCGACCGGGCCTGTCGCGCGTACGCCTCCTTGATGCCGCCGAACCCGTCGGAGGTGATGACCGTCTTCCCGCTCTCGAACAGCTGCTTGAAGTTCTGCGACCGGTCGGCGGCGCCGGGGTGCACCACCTTGGCGTCGAAGAGCTTGCGGGCGAAGGCGACGGCCGCCTCGTACTCCGGCGTCTCCAGGTTGTACACCAGCTTGCCGCTGGGGTCCTTGATCCAGTTTCGGCGGCCGGGCACCCGGAACAGCGCCGCCAGCGCGCCGCCGCCCTCCTGCCACAGGTTGTTGAACGCCCAACGTCCCTTCCCCGGGTCGGTCACCGCCTTGCCCAGCTGGAGCAACTCGTCGGCGTTCTTCGGCGGGGCGACACCGAGCTGCTGGAACACGTCCCGGCGGTACAGGAAGTAGTTGGTGAAGGGGTCCCCGACGAACGGGATCGCCTTGATCTGGCCGCCCCAGACGCAGAGCTGCCAGGCGCTGGTGGGGATGTTCGCCAGCAGCGGCCAGCGACCGCTGATGTCGCCCTTGAGCATCGGCGTCAGGTCGGCGAACAGGTTGCCGATCGCCTCGTTGATCCGGGGGAGCCCGGGGGTGAGGTGCCACCCGGGGATCACCAGGACGTCCGGCACGTCGCCGGCGCCCAGGATCGCGGTGAGCTTCGTGTCGTACGTGTTGCCGTCCTGGACGTTCCACTTCAACGGGGTGCCGGTCCGGGCGGCGATCGCCGCGTGATAGGCGTTGCCGCTGCCGGGCGGCGCCCCCCAGAGCGGGCTCATCACGGTCAACTCGGTGCCCTTGCCGCGCACCGTGGGGACGGCCTTCACCAGCTGTGTCGGGTATTTCAGGTATCCGGGCGGGGCGCCGTTGACCCCGGCGATGTCCGGCTTGATCGCGGCGTACTGCTGGTGCTTCGGCAGGATGGCGGTCAGCCCGCTCTTCTGTTCCGCGGAGCCCTGGGCCGCCTTCTTGGTCTCGGCACACCCGCCGAGCAATCCGCCGCCGAGCGTCGCCGCGGCGCCGGCCCCGAGCAGCGAGAGGAACGTCCGGCGGTCGGTGGGCCGGCCGGAAGAGGACGTCGTCATGTCAACCGCTTTCCGGAACACAAAAGGTATCGCGGCCGGTGGCCTCGATGAAGGTTAGTTGGTCCATTGACCAAACAAAATAGCCCAACGGTGGCAGTCACCACAAGGGATGGTGGTTGATCTAGGACCACCCGCCGGCCGGCCGACCGGGATCGACCTGCTGAGCGGGCACATCGAACGAGGCCTATGTACAAGGCTTCTAATAAGTCCTAGAGTTTGCAGAAATCCATCGAGGGGGATCACTGTGAGGCGGACCGCCCGAGACCTCCGGCGGGGTAACCGGTTCGACATCCTGCGCCGGCTCTACCGGACCGCGGACGTGTCCCGCCACGAGATCGCCCACGACACCGGGCTCAGCTTCGCCACCGTGTCGAACGCGATCGGTGACCTGCTGGAACTCGGGGTGCTGGTCGAGGCCGGCTTCGTCAGCTCCGGCGGCGGGCGGCCCCGGGCGCTGATCGCCGTCAACGCCGACCGCGGCGCGCTGATCGGCGTCGACGTCGCCGAGACGTACGTGCACGCCGAGGCGTTCGACCTGCGACTGCGCAGCCTCGGCGTCGTCGAACGCGAACCGCACCCGCGGGACAACCGACCCGACGACGTCGTGGCGCACGTCGTCGAAGCGGTGGAGTCCCTGCTCACGATCCACCGGCTGACCCCGACCGACGTCCTCGGCGTGGGCGTCAGCCTGCCCGGCCAGGTCGACCGCGAGGCCGGCGTCTCGGTGTTCGCCCCCAACTGGAACTGGCACGACGTGCCGATCGGCGCGGCGCTCACCGCCCGGCTCGGCCTGCCCCTGCACCTCGACAACCCGCTGAAGGCCAGCACGGTGGCCGAGCTGTGGTTCGGCGCCGGGCGGGAGGCCGACGACCTGGTCGTGGTGACGCTGGGCACCGGCGTGGGCGCCGGGTTCGCCTTCGGCGGCTCGCTGCACCGGGGCATCAGCAACAGTGCCGGCGAGTGGGGTCACACGACCCTGATTCTCGACGGGCGCCTGTGCCACTGCGGCTCGCACGGCTGCGTGGAGGCTTACGTCGGCGCCGCCGGCATCATGCAGAACCTGCGCGAGTTGGCCCCGGACAGCGCGTTGCTGCACTCCGGCGGCCAGACCGCCACCATCGTCGAACTCGCCCACGCGGCCGATCGCCAGGATCCGGTCGCCCACAAGGTGTTGACCGACACGGCGCGCTACCTCGGCGCCGGCATCGCGAACCTGGTCAACATCGTCAACCCCGAACTGGTCGTGCTGGGCGGCTGGGTGGGCAGCCGGCTCGGCTCCCACCTGATC
>DASVVF010000516.1:0-9889 GCA_036386695.1 Catenuloplanes sp.
CGGGCGTCGACCGGTGTCCGTGGCCGAGGTGCTGGCGGCCAACCTGATGGCGGCCCTCGACAGCCGCGACGGCCGACTCGGCCACCGTCCACCCGGTGCGGCGCGGCCCGGCCGGACCCGACCGATCTCCTCGGTTCCCCGCAGCCGGCCACCCACCCGCCGGGGCAACGGTCTGCGGCGCACCCGGTGATGGCCCGGAACTGCGCGGTGCGGGGCATCCCGCTGCGCTAGCATCCCCCGCACAGCCATCTGGAATGCCGCCCGACGGGGGAAGAGACGATGTACCGCGCCGTTCCCGGCCAGGTCGACCTGCCGGCGCTCGAACACGACATCCTGCGGTTCTGGGACGTCAACGACGTGTTCGCGCGCACCCTCGCGCAGTCCGCCGGCCGCCCCGAATGGGTCTTCTACGAAGGTCCCCCGACGGCCAACGGCAGGCCCGGCGCGCACCATATCGAGGCCCGCGTCTTCAAGGACGTCTTCCCCCGCTACCGCACCATGAAGGGGTTCCACGTCGAGCGCAAGGCCGGCTGGGACTGCCACGGTCTGCCGGTCGAGCTCGCCGTCGAGAAGGAGCTCGGGTTCGCCGGCAAGAGCGACATCGAGGCGTACGGGATCGCCGAGTTCAACGCCAGGTGCCGGGAGTCGGTCACCCGGCACACCGACGCCTTCGCCGCGCTCACCGAGCGGATGGGGTACTGGGTCGACCTGGACGACGCGTACCGCACCATGGACCCGCCGTACATCGAGTCGGTGTGGTGGTCGCTGAAGCAAATCTTCGACAAGGGTCTGCTGGTCGAGGACTTCCGGGTCGCCCCGTGGTGTCCCAGGGACCAGACCGCGCTGTCCGACCATGAGCTGGCCCAGGGCTACGAGACGGACGTCGACCCCTCGGTGTACGTGCGCTTCCCGATCACCTCCGGCCCGCTGGCCGACCGGGCCGCGCTCCTGGTCTGGACCACGACGCCATGGACACTGGTCTCGAACGTCGCCGTGGCGGTGAACCCGGACGTCACCTACGTGGTCGCCACCGACGGCCACGAGCACCTGGTCGTCGCCGAGGCACTGCTGGGCCGGGCGCTCGGCGACGGCTGGAAGCCCACCGGGGAGACGTTCACCGGCCGGCAGCTGGAGCGGTGGTCCTACCGCCGGCCGTTCGAGCTGGTCGACGTCGAGGACGCGAACATCGTCATCCTGGCCCCCTACGTCACCACGGACAGCGGGACCGGTCTGGTGCACCAGGCACCCGCGTTCGGCGCCGACGACCTGGCGAGCACCCGCGCGTACGGCCTGCCGATGGTCAACCCGATCCGCCGGGACGGCACGTTCGAACCGGACGTACCACTGGTCGGTGGGTTGTTCTTCAAGGACGCCGACGCGCCCCTGGTCGCCGAGCTGCAACGCTGCGGCCTGCTGCTGCGCGCCGAGTCGTACGAACACAGCTACCCGCACTGCTGGCGCTGCCACACCGTCCTCATCTACTACGCCCAGCCGTCCTGGTACGTGCGGACCACCGCGATCCGCGAGGCCCTGCTGCGCGAGAACGAGCGCACCACCTGGCAGCCGGCGACCCTCAAGCACGGCCGGTACGGCGACTGGCTCACCAACAACGTCGACTGGGCGCTGTCGCGCCAGCGCTACTGGGGCACCCCGCTGCCGATCTGGCGTTGCCCCGCCGGCCACCTGACCTGCGTCGGGTCGCTGGCCGAGCTCAGTGAGCGGGCCGGCGCCGACCACCGCGACCTCGATCCGCACCGCCCGTTCATCGACGAGGTGACCTTCGCCTGCGAGTGCGGCGCCGACGCCACCCGGGTCCCCGAGGTCATCGACGCCTGGTACGACTCCGGCTCGATGCCGTTCGCCCAGTTCGGCTACCCGTACCGCAACGCCGACGTGTTCGAGCGGCGCTTCCCGGCGCAGTTCATCTCCGAGGCGATCGACCAGACGCGCGGCTGGTTCTACACCCTGATGGCGGTGAACACGCTGGTGTTCGACCGATCCGCGTACGAGACCGTGGTGTGTCTGGGCCACATCCTGGCCGAGGACGGCCGGAAGATGAGCAAGCACCTGGGCAACATCCTGGAACCGATCCCGTTGATGGAGCGGCACGGCGCGGACGCGGTGCGCTGGTTCATGGCTGCGGTCGGCTCGCCCTGGTCGGCCCGGCGGGTCGGACACAACGCCCTGCAGGAGGTGGTCCGCCGGACGCTGCTGACCTACTGGAACACGGTGGCGTTCCAGTCGCTGTACGGGCGTACCGCCGGGTGGTCGCCGTCGGCGGCGGACCCGGCGCCGGCCGACCGCCCGCTGCTGGACCGGTGGCTGCTCGCCGAGGTGCACACGCTGATCGGGCGGGTGGACACCGCGCTGGCCGGGTTCGACACGCAGGAGGCCGGCCGGCTGCTCGCCGCCTTCATCGACGACCTGTCCAACTGGTACGTGCGCCGCAGCCGGCGCCGGTTCTGGCGTGGTGACCCGGCCGCGCTGCGGACCCTGCACGACGCGCTGACGGCGCTGACCCTGCTGATGGCGCCGATCACCCCGTTCATCACCGAGCGGGTGTGGCAGGACCTGGTGGTGCCGGTGACCGGCGACGCGCCCCAGTCGGTGCACCTGGCGTCGTTCCCGCGCGCCGACGCCTCGCTGATCGATCCGGCGCTGTCGCAGCGGATGGCCCTGACCCGCCGGCTGGTCGAACTGGGCCGCACCGCCCGCGCGGACTCGGGCATCAAGGTGCGCCAGCCGTTGTCCCGGGCCCTGGTCAGCGCCCAGGGCCTGGCCCAGCTGCCCCCCGCCCTGCTCGCCGAGGTCGCCGCGGAGCTCAACGTCGGCGAGGTCGCACCGGTCGACGGACTGCTCGTGGACACCACCGCGAAGGCCAACTTCCGCACCCTGGGCAAACGGTTCGGCAAGGGGGTGCAGCAGGTGGCCCGGGCGATCGCCGGCGCGGACGCCGCGGCGCTGCGCGACGCGCTGCGCGACGGCACCGCGACGGTCGAGGTGGACGGTGCACCGGTGCCGCTGGGACCGGACGAGGTCATCATCACGGAGACACCGCGGGAGGGTTGGGCGGTCGCCTCCGACACCGGCGCCAGCGTGGCCCTGGACCTGCGGGTGACGCCGGAGCTGCGCCGGGCCGGCATCGCCCGCGACGCCATCCGGCAGATCCAGGAGGCCCGCAAGACCACCGGCCTGCAGGTGACCGACCGGATCGTGCTGCGCTACGGGTGGTCGCTCGAGGAGACCGGGATCGCGCTGGGTGAGCACGGCGACCTGGTGGCCGACGAGGTGCTGGCGACGGACCACGCCGCCGGGGAACCTGACTGGGCGGACGCCGAGCCGTTCCGCGACGAGACCCTCGGGCTGACCTTCTGGCTGCGCAAGGCGTAGGAGCCTGGTCCGGGGCCTCCGGGAATGATCTGGTCGCGACGACCGACGCCATTCCCGGAGGCCCTGCCGATCACGCGTAGGCGGGGACCTGCTTGGGGTCAGCGCCGTACTCGTTCGGGCCGGCGACACCGGCCTGCGCCATGAAGACGATCAGGACGATCGGGCCGACCAGCGGCAGCAGAGCGATGAAGAACCAGGCGCCGGACCGGCCGGTGTCGTGCAGCCGGCGCACCGTTACGGCGAGGCTGGGCACCGCGACGGCGAGCACGTAGACCACCGCCACGATGAGGAGGTATTCCGAGACGGCGTAGCCGATCACGGCCAGCAGAATGTAGATCAGGGAATGGATGAGAAAGTACATCCAGTACTCGGTCCGGCGGGCGCGCCCGCTGAAACCGGCGTAGTTCTTCAGGACGGCCAGATACCAGTTCATGACAACCTTTCGACCAAACATCCGGTCCACACCGGACCGGCCGAGCGAACGTATTGGTCAACAAGGAAGCCGTCAAGATTTTTAGTGACGATCGCGGGAACCCGACAGTCGCCTCCCCAGTGAATACAGTCGATACGGTGCAACCGGGGACGACCCGACTACCGGGTTGTCTGCCGAGCCTTCGACCGGCACACTGTGCCGTCGGACCGGCACGGGGGCGATCGACGTGATCCCGGGCCGCGGTCCCGCCCGGGCGGGACCGCGGCATTGTGGGGACCGCCCCGGTGCGTGGTGGCCGACAATGACTCACGGGGGAGAAAATCATGCGGCGTACCGGTGCCGCGGCCACGGTGGCTGCGCTCGCGTTGACCGGCATCACCGGCTGCGGCCCGTCAGCGGGCGAGGCCCCGGCGGGGGGAACCGTCACGAGGGGTCCGGCGGCGTCCGCCGGCGCGGCGGCGTCGGCCAGCCCGGCCGTGCGGCAGGATCCGCGCGAGGCGCTGACGATGGCCGGCCGCAAGCTCGGCGAGCAGTCGGTGCGGGTCACGTTGGAGGCCGGCAAGGCGATGTCCGCGTCCGGGGTGCTGGACCCGGCGGCCCGCAAGGCCGACATGCGGATGGAAATCGAAAAGATGACCTTCCACGTCATTGGCATCGGCGGTGATGTGTACTTCAAGGGCAGCGGCGAGCTGGCCGAGGTACTGGGCGACGGCTGGCAGCGCGTGCAGCGCTCGAAGCTGCCCCCCGGCAGCAGCCTCGACCTGATGCCCGATGGTGACCCTGCCGGCGCGAACAATTTGATGAAGGGCGTGGTGGAGGTCCACAGCGTTGGTCCCGGGCGGTTCGCCGGCACCCTGGACGCCACGAAGTCGCCGAGCGCGGACAAGAAGGCCCTCGCGGCGTTCGGAGACAAGGCCAAGAACGTGCCGTTCACCGCTGACGTTGACGCACAGGGCCGATTGGTCCACCTCGTCCTGGACATGTCGACGTTGTCTCCTTTGATGCCGAAGATGGTCACCCGGTACACGGATTTCGGTGCGCCGGTCACGGTCACAAAGCCGGCGAAGTTCACCGATCTGCCGCCGGACATGGTGCGCCTGCTGAAATAGCCGGGTGAACGTGCCGTAACCGGAGACCGGTTGGTGTTCGGCCACTTCTCCGAATCCCAACCCCGCCGGGGCGATGAGTTCCGCCCGCGGCGACGGTCTACCTGTCATGGGGACACGACCGTCCAGCGGCCTCGCCGGTGGGAAGGCGCCGGAATTGTCACACGGCTGCCGGACGATGCCGGGAAGCTGAGGGGGACGGCGCAGCGGAGCCGACGGTCCGGCACGGGCCGGAAAGGAGTACGGCATGACTGGAGTACGGGTCCTGGTTGGCACGCGCAAGGGGGCGTTCATCCTGACCACGGACGGCAAGCGACAGAACTGGGAGGTGGACGGTCCACACTTCGGCGGTTGGGAGATCTACCACGTCAACGGGTCACCGGCCGACCCGAACCGGCTGTACGCGTCGCAGTCCTCCGCCTGGTTCGGGCAGGTGATCCAACGCTCGGACGACGGCGGGCGCAGTTGGCAGCCGCGCGGCAACACGTTCGCCTACGAGGGTGAGGTCGGCGAACACCTGTGGTTCGACGGCACACCGCGCCCGTGGGAGTTCAAGCGCATCTGGCACCTCGAGCCGTCGATCGACGACCCCGACACGGTGTACGCGGGCGGCGAGGACGCCGCGATCTTCCGGTCGACGGACGGCGGGCAGGACTGGCAGGAGCTGCCCGGGTTGCGTACCCATGAGTCGGGGCCGCGCTGGCAGCCCGGCGCCGGCGGGATGTGCCTGCACACGATCATCCTCGACCCGGCGAACCGGGACCGGATGTTCGTGGCGATCTCGGCGGCCGGCGCGTTCCGCACCGACGACGCCGGCAAGAGCTGGCAGCCGATCAACCGTGGATTGCGCTCGGAGCAGATCCCCGACCAGGACGCCGAGGTCGGCCACTGCGTGCACAACCTCGCCATGCACCCGTCCCGGCCGGATGTGCTGTTCATGCAGAAGCACTGGGATGTGTTGCGTACCGACGACGCCGGTGGCTCCTGGCGGGAGGTCAGCGGCAACCTGCCCAGCGACTTCGGCTTCCCGATCTCGGTGCACGCGCACGAACCGGAGACCATCTACGTCGTGCCGATCAAGAGCGATTCCGAGCACTACCCGCCGGAGGGCAAGCTGCGGGTGTACCGCAGCCGCACCGGCGGCGACGAGTGGGAGCCGCTCACCACCGGCCTGCCGCAGGCGAACTGCTACGTCAACGTGCTGCGGGACGCGATGGCCGTCGACAGCCTCGACCCGTGCGGGATCTACTTCGGTACCACCGGTGGCCAGGTCTACGGCTCGGCCGACGGCGGCGACAGCTGGGCGCCGATCGTCCGGGACCTGCCGGCGGTGCTGTCGGTGGAAGTCCAGGCGTTGCCATGATCCGGGTCGTCCTTCCCGCACACCTGAAGAATCTGGCGCAGGTCAGCGGCGAGGTGTGCCTGGACCTGCCCGGTGCGGCCACCCAGCGTCTGGTCCTCGACGCGCTGGAGGTCCGGTACCCGATGTTGCGCGGCACGATCCGGGACCAGCAGACCGGCAAGCGCCGCGCCTTCGTCCGGTTCTACGCCTGCGAGGAGGACCTCTCCAACGAGTCGCCGGACACGCCACTACCCGAACCGGTCGTGACCGGCCGGGAGCCGCTGCTGGTCATCGGCGCCATGGCGGGCGGCTGATCAGCACGACGACGCCTACCGGGCGGGGGCACCGGCCCGCCCGGCGGGCGTCCGTGGCGTGGACCGGTTCACCCGGCGGGGACCGCCTGCCGCCCGTGCAGTGAAGCCCGGTCGGCGGCGGCCCGGCCCGACACCCAGCCTTCCCGATTGTTGATCGCGGTCGTGTGTTGGGCGAGCTCCGGGAACTGCTTCTCGAAGGCGTCGCGCACGGCGTCGTCGCGGGCGGCCAGCACCGGCAGCAGCTGGGTGCCGCCCGCCGACGTGGTCATCTCCCGGTCGACCTCCTCGGTGGCGGTGCTCAGCCGCTCACCGATCCGTGACGCGTACGCCGTCAGGAACGACTGGCGGAACGAGCGGGTGGTGTTGCGTCCGTACCGGTCGGTTGTCGGCTTGGCCTGGGTCATCGCCCTGGTCGCCTGCACCAGCAGGGACGTGAACAGTAGCTCCGTCGAGTCCAGGTCGGTGGGGAAGCCGACGATGCTGGTGAAGCCGAACCGCTTGGTCCACACCGCCCGGCAGCTGTTTGCCTCCGCGACGACCTGCAGCAGCAACGTCTTCGGCGCCTCGTACGGGTTGTCGATGGGCACCCGTCGGGTGACCGGCTGATCGCGTTGGCCGGTCGTGGCGACCAGCAGAGCGTGGTCGATGCGGTGACGGGCCATCAACTCCTGGGCCTTCGCCGTGAACGCGTCGGCCTCCTCCGGGAAGTCGGTGGACTCCGCCTTGGCCAGCAACGCCCGGACCCGGTCGAGCATCCGCTGATCCAGGTCGGCGGCCGGGGTGAGGGTGGCCGACCTGGCGTTGCCCGGCGTCGGGCCGACCAGCTCGATCGCCGGCAGCGCCGCGAGGAGATGGAGCACCTCGATCATGGCGTCGATCACCGCGGCGCGGTCGGTGCCCTGCCGTTCGCCCCAGGCCGTCACATAGTGGTCGTCGTGCTCCCACCACACCCGGGCGTCGAGGGCGACCAGCTGGGACTGCCACCGCTGGTCGACGGTAGCGGCCGGGTAGCCGCGCATCTGCCCCGCGATGGCGTCCACCACGAGCCGGCCGTGCCGCGCGGTGTACTCCCGGCGGGCCGCCCGGACCAGCTCCGCCGGCTGCCAACCACGCTGCCAGGCCTGCTCGACGGTACGCAGCAGGGACGTCAACAGGGCCCGGTTGACGACCTGGATGCCGGCCGGACCGCCGAGGCCGACGGTCAGCAGCGCTTGGCAACGGTCGAGTTCCGTCGTATCGCCCCAGTGCCGGACGTGGATCGCCTGGTCGATGAGCTGCTCCGCGAGCTGCCGCTGGGACGCGACGCGCGGCGCGCCGAACAGGCTTAGCGGGTCCTGGGGGCCGGCTCCCCCGGGCCCGCGACGCTGCGCCCCTGCCGCGCTCTTCCGCTTGGCCTTGTGCCGCTCACGACTGTTCCTACCCATTGGCCTGTGTCCGATCCGACCCGACGACATCGACCCGCAAGACGCTACAAGGTCCCCCTGACATGCCGCCCCCACGGCACGACGACGCCGGTCAGTCACATTGGGCGGAGCAGGGCGCGAACGGCGCCGTGGTGCCGGTCAGCGTGGCCGACCCCCCGGTCAGGCCGCCGGCGGTGGCGGTCACCGTGATGGTGCCCGCTCCGGTGGCCCGGACGATGGCGAACGCCACGCCCTGGTGGGCGTTGCGCACCCGGCCGCGGAAGGTCTCCTGCACCGTGCTGCCGCTGTCCACCGCCACGATCACCCCCGGGCCGCTGACGGCGAACGTCACCGGGGCGGACGACCCGGTGACGACCCGCCCGGCGGTGTCGGCGATCGTCGCCTTGACGTAGGACACGTCGTTGACGTCGGTGGACACGGTGGTGTGGTCGGCGGTGAGGGTGACCCGGCTCGCCGTCGTCCCGGTGGCCGGTGGCGGGGTCGGCGGCGCCCCCCAGACCCGCTGCCAGGAGAGCCCGATCGGGCGTGGGGTCCCCACCGCGTCCAGCAGGCCGCTGGTGCCCTGCACGTGGGGCCACCGGCCGTCGGCCTCGCCGAGGTAGTCCACCCCGGTCCAGATGAACAGGCCCGTGAGCCCCCGGTTGTTCACGACGTCGGGCCACGACGAGGTGGTGGTGCCGGCCTCGGTGACCACCCCGGCGCGGGCCGGTGCCATCGACATGGCCTGGATCACCTCGTTGGCCCGGTAGTTCGCCCCGAACACGTCGACGATGGTCCGGGTCGGCCCGCTGATGTCGCCGGCGGTAGCGGGCCGGAACAGCGCCTGTGTCACCGGTCGGGACGGGTCCAACGCGCGGGTGATGGCGACCATCCGGGTCAGATACGGGGTACGGGTGTTGATCGGGTCGCGGATCTCGTTGCCGGTGCTGTACATCGCGACGCTGGGGTGGTTGCGGTCCCGGGTGACGATGCCGGTGACGTCGGCCTGGTACCACGGTGTCGGGCCGGTCGCGCCGGGCACGACCGGCATGCCGGTCGGGGCGGTCGCGGTCCGGTTGAAGTAGGTGGCGTAGTCGCCGACGTTGTTGTTCTTGTGCCCCGACCACACGTCGAAGTATTCGTTCATGACGAGGAAGCCCATCCGGTCGGTCAGGTCCAGGAACGCCGGGCTGGGTGGGTCGTGCGCCGTCCGGATGGCGTTCACGCCGAGGGCCTTCAGTTGCGCCAGCCGGCGTTGCACGGCCCGTTGCGGCGCGGCCATCCCCAGGCCGTGCAGGTCCTGGTGCATCGCGACGCCCTGGAACTTCACACCCGCGCCGTTGAGGGTCATGCCGTTCGTGGCACTGAACCGCAGGTCGCGGATGCCGACCGGGGTGACGTCGTCGTCCACGGTCACGCCGCCGGACTGGACGTCGATGACCAGCGAGTACATGTTCGGTGAGTTCAGATCCCAGAGCCGGGGGTTGCTGACCGGCACATCGAAGGTGTAGCTCGCCGACGCTCCCCCGGCGATGCTGCGGGCGGCCGTGCTGACCGGGGCCAGCGCGACCCCGCTGGGATCGAACAGCGTGCCGCGCAGGCTCACGGTCGCCGCCGTCCGGCCCTTGTTGACCACCGTGGTCTGGGCGCGCACCGTCGCGGCGGCGGGCGTCGCGTTCGGCGTGGTCACATAGGTGGCCCACTGGTCGACGTGGACGGGGTGCGTCGCGATCAGCCGTACGTCGCGGTAGATGCCGGCGCCCGTGTAATACCGCGACGACGGCTGCGTACTGGTGTCGGTGCGGACCGCGAGCACGTTGTCGACGCCACCGAACCGCACGGCGGCGGTGATGTCGTAGCGGAAACTGGTGTATCCGTACGGGTGGTTGCCGATCCGGGTG
>DASVVF010000517.1:0-5774 GCA_036386695.1 Catenuloplanes sp.
ATCTGCTCCTCCAGCAGGCTGCTGCCCACGTCATGCCCCTGCGCCTTGAGGAAGGTGAAGCACATGCCGCCGCCGACGAGCACCTGGTCGACCTGGGGCAGCAGAGCCTCGATGACCCCGATCTTGTCCGAGACCTTCGACCCGCCGAGCACCACGACGTAGGGCCGCTCGGGGTCCTCCTCCAGCTGGCGGAGCACGTCCAGCTCGGCAGCCACCAGCGGGCCGGCCGCGTGCTCGAGTCGCTGCGGGACGTCGTACACGCTGGCGTGCTTGCGGTGCACCGCGCCGAAGGCGTCGTCGACGTACGCGTCCGCGAAGGCCGCCAGCTGCCCGGCGAAGTCGCCGCGCTGGCTGTCGTCCTTGCTGGTCTCCCCCACGTTGAAGCGCAGGTTTTCCAGCAGGGCGACCTGGCCACCGGACAGCGCGCCGACGACGCCGCGGGCCGACGGGCCCACCGTGTCGTCGGCGAAGGTGACCGGCGAGCCCAGCAGCTCACCCAGGCGGGCGGCCACCGGCGCGAGGGTGTATTTCGGGTCGGGCGCGCCCTTGGGCCGCCCCAGGTGCGACACGACGATGACGGCCGCACCGGCGTCGCGCAGCGCGACCAGGGTCGGCAGCACCGCGCGGATGCGCCCGTCGTCGCTGATCCGGGTGGGGTCGCTGGAGTCGAAGGGGACGTTCAGGTCGGCGCGCACCAGCACGCGCCGACCTGAGACACCCTCGCCGATCAGGTCGTCGAGAGTCTTCATCAGAGGCTGGAACCGACCAGCTTGACGAGGTCGACGAGGCGGTTCGAGTAGCCCCACTCGTTGTCGTACCAGCCGACGACCTTGACCTGGTTGCCGAGCACCTTGGTCAGGCCGGCGTCGAAGATGCACGACGCCGGGTCGGTGACGATGTCCGAGGACACGATCGGGTCCTCGGTGTAGGTCAGGTAGCCCTTCAGCGGGCCGTCGGCGGCGGCCTTCACCGCGCCGTTGACCTCGTCGACCGTGGTGTCGCGCGAGGCGGTGAAGGTCAGGTCGGTGGCCGAACCGGTCGGGATCGGCACCCGCATGGCGAAGCCGTCCAGCTTGCCCTTGAGCTGCGGCATGACCAGGCCGATGGCCTTCGCGGCGCCGGTCGAGGTCGGCACGACGTTGAGCGCGGCGGCGCGGGCCCGGCGCAGGTCGCTGTGCGGGCCGTCCTGCAGGTTCTGGTCCTGGGTGTACGCGTGGATCGTGGTCATCAGACCGCGTTCGATGCCGATCGCCTCGTGCAGCGCCTTGGCCATCGGGGCGAGGCAGTTGGTGGTGCAGGAGGCGTTCGAGATGATCATGTGCTGGGCGGGGTCGTAGGTGTCGTGGTTGACCCCCATGACGACGGTGACGTCCTCGTTCTTCGCCGGGGCGGAGATGATGACCTTCTTGGCGCCCGACTCGACGTGCGCCCGCGCCTTGGTGGCGTCGGTGAAGAAGCCCGTCGACTCGATGACGATGTCGGCACCCAGGTCGCCCCAGGGCAGCTTGGCCGGGTCGCGCTCGGCGAGCGCCTTGAAGGTCTGCCCACCGACGGTGATCTCGTCGGCGGTCGCCTTGACCTCCGCCGGCAGCCGGCCCAGGATGCTGTCGTACTTGAGCAGGTGGGCAAGGGTCGCGTTGTCGGTCAGGTCGTTGACAGCCACGATTTGGATGTCGGCGCCCGACGCCTGAACTGCCCGGAAGAAGTTACGGCCGATGCGGCCGAACCCGTTGATGCCAACCCGGATGGTCACAGGCTCCATCTCCTCGCGTTTTGGTCCGCCGGGGGCAACCCGTGACCGGCGGAAAAGTGTGCGCCGACCGTGCAGGTCGGCCGCCGTTAGGTCATCCCGACCGCCGCGCCGTGGCCCTGCTGGACCTGACCGCCCGGGGCGGTGTCACACGGCGTGGATGCGGCCGGATCGCCGGCCCCTTCGCCGTACGCTGCGACCCTATCCGAGCCGACCGGGCAGCGTGCCGGCGGGGCGCAACCGCCCCCACCACGGGTTTGTTACCCACCGGTACGTCTCAGCAGGCCATCATCTCCGGGGTCACCGCCGCCTCGGTGTCGGGAATGCCGAGGTCGCGCGCCCGTTTGTCGGCCAGCGCGAGCAGCCGACGGATCCGGCCGGCGATGGCGTCCTTGGTCAACGGCGGGTCGGCCAGCGCGCCCAGTTCCTCCAACGAGGCCTGCCGGTGCTCCAGGCGCAGTTGCCCGGCGGAGGTGAGATGGTTGGGGGCGTCCTCGGCGAGGATCTCCAACGCCCGGGTGACCCGGGCCGCGGCGGCCACCGCGGCGCGCGCCGAGCGGCGCAGGTTCGCGTCGTCGAAGTTGGCCAGCCGGTTGGCGGTCGCCCGGACCTCCCGGCGAACCCGCCGCTCCTCCCAGGTGAGCACACTGGAGTGGGCTCCGACCTTGGCCAGCATGGCGGCGATCGCGTCGCCGTCCTTGACCACGACCCGGTCCACCCCGCGCACCTCGCGGGCCTTGGCGGTGATGCCTATCCGGCGGGCGGCCCCCACCAGTGCCAGCGCCGACTCCGGCCCGGGGCAGGTGATCTCCAGGGCGCAGGAGCGGCCCGGCTCGGTCAGTGACCCGTGCGCCATGAACGCCCCCCGCCAGGCCGACACCGCACAACAGACGTTGGCGGAGACCACGTGCGGCGGCAGGCCGCGCACCGGGCGCCCCCGCACGTCGAGCAGACCGGTCTGGCGGGCCAGCGCCTCACCGTCCTTGACCACCCGGACGATGTAGTGGCTGCCCTTGCGTAACCCGCCCGAGGCCAGCACGTGCACCTCGCTGGGGTAGCCGTAGACGTCGGCGACCTCGCGCCGCAGCCGGCGGGCCACCGCCCCGGTGTCGATCTCAGCCTCCACGACCACCCGGCCGGACACGATGTGCAGGCCCCCCGCGAAGCGCAGCAGGGCGGCCATCTCCGCCCGCCGGCAGCAGGGCTTGGGCACGTCGACCCGGCTCAGCTCGTCTTTGACCGCAGCGGTCATCGCCATTGTGTCGTCACCTCGTGAACCAGTTCGAAAGAAGGGGTGCCATGCGTGGGTCTGGGAGCCGTGGGTGTTCGAGGATTACGTAGCTGCTTAACGATCGTCACCCAGGACAGGCACCAGCGCGGCGCCCAACGCCTCAGGATCGTGCCGTGGGCTGCCGTCGGCAACCCCGACCGGGGCCAGCACCAGGCGCGCACCGAGTGATTCCGCGGCCCGGTGCACCGGCAGCGGCTCCCCCACCGCCTTGCTGTCGGCCAGCACGGTGTCGATGCGCAGATCCGGCAGGTACCAGCGCAGGGCGGCCAGGTGATCGGCGACCGACAGGCCCAGCGTCTCGTTGTCGGCGGCCAGGTTGAGCGTCACCAGGCGGCGGGCCGGGCTCAGCACGATCGCCCGGGCCAGCTCCGGCACCAGCAGGTGCGGGATCACGCTGGTGTACCAGCTGCCGGGCCCGAAGATGAGCCAGTCGGCCGTGCGCACCGCCTGCACCGCGGCCGGACACGCCGGCGGGGCGCTCGGGGCCAGCCGTACCGACTCGACCTGCCCGGGGGTGACCGCGACGGCGTGCTGACCGTGCACCGTGGCGATCCATTCCGGGCGGCTGGGGTCGGCGCCGCGCACCTGCGCCTGCAGGCTGACCGCCTGGCAGGACATCGGCAGCACCCGGCCGGTGGCCCGCAGCAGCACGGCCAGGTGGTCCAGGGCTTCGACCGGGTCGCCGAGCAGTTCCATCAGGCCCAGCAGGACCAGGTTGCCGACCGCGTGCCCGGCCAGCGGGTCGGCCGGGTCGGCGTCGGCGTCGGCCGGGTCACCGCGGCGGGCGAAGCGGTGCTGCAACAGTGCCGCCGTACGGGTGGCCACCTCGTCGTCGGCGGCCAGCGCCGCCAACGCCTGCCGTAGGTCGCCCGGGGGCAGCGCCCCGCGCTCGGCGCGCAGCCGGCCGCTGGAGCCGCCGTCGTCGCCGACCGTCACCACGGCCGTGATGTCGAGGCTCAGTTCGGGGGCGCAGCGGCGCAGGGCCCGCAGCGACGCCGACAGGCCGTGTCCGCCACCGAAGGCGACCACCTTCAGCCGGCGCTCCCGGGTGGCGGTTGCGTTCACTCGCGCCCCAGGTCGCGGTGCTGGGCGTAGGCCGACATCCGGGCGTCGCGCAGCCGGGTGGCCAGTTCCTCGGCGATGGCGACGCTGCGGTGCTTGCCCCCGGTGCACCCCACCGCCACGGTCAGGTACCGCTTACCCTCCCGCTCGAACCCGGTCACCGTGGAGTTGATCAAGTCGGAGTAGGATTCGAGGAAGGTCATCGCGCCGCTCTGCTCCAGGACGTAACGGCTCACCGCCTCGTCCCGGCCGGTGTGCTCGCGCAGCTCCGGGACCCAGTACGGGTTGGGTAGGAACCGGGCGTCGAGCACGAAGTCGGCGTCGGGCGGCAGGCCGTACTTGAAACCGAAGGACAGCACGGTGACCCGCAGCCGGCGGGCGTCCTCGCCGGCGAACAGCTCCTCCACCCGCCGGCGCAGCTGGTTCACGTTCAGATGGCTGGTGTCGATGATCACGTCGGCCTGGTCGCGGGCCTCCTCGAGCAGCTTGCGCTCGGCCACGATGCCGTCGACCAGCCGACCGTCGGCCTGCAACGGGTGCGAGCGGCGGACACTTTCGAACCGGCGGATCAGCACCTCGTCATCGGCGTCGACGAACACCACCCGAGGTTGGAACCCGCGATCGTGCAGCGCCCGGATCGCCCCCGCGAGGTCGGTGGAGAAGGCGCGGCTGCGCACGTCGAGCACCATCGCGGTGCGCCGGGCGGCGCCGCCGGCCTCGAAGGCCAGCTGCGCCATGTCGAGCATCAGCGCCTGCGGCAGGTTGTCGACGACGTAGAAGCCGACGTTCTCCAACGCCCGGGCGACCGTACTGCGCCCGCCGCCGGACAGGCCGGTGACGACGACCAGATCGGTCGCCGCCTCGGCCGGCGGATCAGGTTGCTGCACGGGGTCGCTGATGGGACTGCCTTCCTGGGTCATCGCCGAACCTTCCGAACGGGTGCCACGGGCGTCTGTGGGTAGAACGCCCCGGCCCACGGTTTCTGGGGCATCCTAGGCCGTGGGGTCGGTCACAGCCGCCTCGACGTCGCCGTCGGCACCCGGCGGAGTGACCCCGCTCAGGGCCGCCACCACCGCCTCGGCCGTCCGCCGACCGATGCCGGGCACCTCGGCGATCTCCTCCGGGCTGGCTGCCGCGAGGCGCCGCAGCGAACCGAAGCGGCGCAGCAGCGCCTTGCGGCGCACCTCACCGAGGCCGGGCACGGCGTCCAGGCTGGACTCGGTCATCCGCTTGGAGCGGCGTTGCCGGTGGAAGGTGATGGCGAAGCGGTGCGCCTCGTCGCGGATGCGCTGCAGCAGGTACAAAGCCTCCGACGAGCGGGGCAGGATCACCGGGAAGTCCTCCCCGGGCAGCCACACCTCCTCCAGCCGCTTGGCCAGGCCGCACAGCGTGACGTCGGTGACGCCCAGCTCGGCCAGGACCGCGGCGGCGGCGTTGACCTGCGGCTGCCCGCCGTCGACCACGACCAGTTGCGGCGGGTACGCGAAGCGGCGCGGCCGCCCGGTCGTGGGGTCGACGCCGGGCAGCGCACCCGGCGGCCCGCCGTCGCCGGCCGAACCAACGGGCGGGGTGCCGGGGGCGGCACCGGGCGGCTGCCCGGAGCCCGCGGCGCTGTCCAGGTGTCGGGCGAAGCGGCGGCGCAGCACCGCGGCCATCGCCGCCAGGTCGTCG
>DASVVF010000518.1:0-8951 GCA_036386695.1 Catenuloplanes sp.
GGCCACGGCCGACTCTAAACATGTCAAGGTGCCTGCAGATAGCCTCTGGGCGATACAAATCGGGCAACCACTCCCTGACTTGGTGTCCTCGTGCAGCGCTGCAGTCGCCGCCCGGGGCTGCGCTCGCGCGGCCCGGCGACAGTGCCAATGTCGTCGCAACCGCGGTTAGTATCATCAGTGCGCTTGTGGAGCGCCGTCCCCGCATACCTTTTCTCCGTAACTCTCAGTTCACTCGGAGTTGTCGCAGTCTGTCAGGACTCCTGCTGCGGTGCATCTCAACCGCTGTTCACCAAGTATCGGGTCAATGACTTGAACGACCGCCGCAAGGGTCGCCGTCGCGGCGAGGATGGTCAAAATATTGCAAGCCGCTCGTCGCTCCCTCCTGTGCCAAGCGAGCGTTGCTGAGATCGTCAACGCCGCCGCGCCTCCGGGCGCCCCGAATAGCACAGCAATGAACGCACTTCCTAGAACCGCGAGCCAGAAGAAGCGCAACGATCCCGTATCGGATTCCACAGCGGCTGCCATGTTGTTTCCCCTCGGTGCAGGCGGGTAGTGGCCCCGCCAGTCTAACTGGCGGAGCCACAAGCGGTGCTCTAGGCCCCGCCCTTTTCTGCGGCAACAGTGCCGTCCCGGTACGAACTCAACCGGATCCACGGGAATGCCTCTGACCAGCAGGCTACTCGCGGCGGGCACAGCTCAAAATGGCCTTGCACATAGCTAACGTAGCGAATGATTCCGAACTGCCCATGGTGTGCTGTGTTGGTCGGCCCAGACTTAGGGCCGCGCCACCGCCAGCCCGATATGACGCCTGGGCCGTAAACGTGGCCCTCAATCTCCGGTGTGCTGATGTTGGTGACTGTTCGCTCGTTCCAACAGAAGTAGACCGACTCCTTCATGCGCCACAGGTCAGCCCGGGTGACGCCGCCCGTGAAAATGACTACCGCGCCGCCAGTCTTGCACCCGCTGGCCGCGGCAGTCTTGGCTTTCTTATCTGCATCCTGTTCCTCAACGACCAGTTCTACACCGGTCGGGACGGCTGCGGTAGCGGCCTTCAGTTCTTCCGTGGTGAATGAGCGAACGACATCCCACTTCACCCTGAGGCCGAGTTCCTTCGGCGCGTTTTGAAACGCCTGAGTAGCTTCTGCCAGTGCCTTAGCGTGCTCGGCGTCTTCCTTCGCCATGGCCGGCTGTACACCAATGATCAAGGTACTTATCACGGCAACGGCCGTGACGGCCACCGATCGAGCGGCTAACGTGGATGACTTCCGCATGCAGTTCCTTCCCCTGGGGACCTAGTTGCGGAGAGGGCGACCCGCCGCAGTTCGTCACAGCGTGCCGCCGTACCCCCGTGCTGTCTCGCCTTAGGACCATACCGGCACAGCGCCGGCCATAGGAAGATCTATGGGACAGTTCTTCCCTTGCGGGCGTTTCACCTCTACTTTAGACATACTGCGATGGAGGAGATCTCGCCTGGTCAGGTGTACGCGACGGCCGCATCATTTGCCGGGTAAGATATTCCGAGGCGGGTAACCCGCAGTACCTCGGCCTTGACTTTCGGGCGCTACTGGGAAAAGATGCGTTATCGGGACGCGGGTCAGCAGCCGCCATGTCGTGGTCGTGGCCGGCAATGCGCGCCGGAAGCCGAGCCGGGCGCGGGAGATGTCATCAAGGGTCGTGCAGCGAGCCGGCGATCGCGGTGACCGACGACACGCCGGCGAGGACCCCGTACACCGCGACCGCGAGGAGCCCGGAAAGCGGATAACGCAGCCCGCGTGGGCTGCGCGGGGTCGGGCACCGCGGACAACGCCCGCAGCAACCCATCACGTTCACTGTCGGTCACGGGGGGTGGGCCGGGTGTCGTTGGGGGTGGTAGCTGCGACAGTTCCGAGATCGGGCATGCTGACATCGGGGGCCAGCGCGCCGCGTCGATCATTATCCGGGAGCTGGCCGTCTACCTTCGACCGAGCAAGCGGGCAGCGACGGAAACGCCGGCGATGGCGTATTCCAACGCGAGGCCCACCATCGGCACCTCGTTCACCCGCATCGGGATCACATGCGCGGAGAACAGGTCATGCCCGGGTACCCGGGTCGCCTCCGGCGGGTCCAGCAGTTCCGCCGCGAGCCGGTTGGCCAATTGCCGCCGCTTGTGCCTCGGGTCGTCCTAAAGTCCGTCACCCAACGTCAACGGCCACGAGTGCCGGGGGTGGCGGTTCACGATCCTCGCCCATCTCCGAATGGCTCCCCTCTGCCCTATTCCTTTACGGCGGTGGCCGGTTTCCCGGACGCCATTCGACCTGCGATGTCGGCCATATCTTCGCTTCGCGGCTCATGCTCACCAGCGACAGGCTCACGGCGGAATCGGCCCGGAAATCCTCGTCAATGCCGGCGCGGTGATGCGCCGAACAGGTGAACGACCTGTCACTCGAACGCGGACCAGGTGGGAACATCATGGCTCCTGTCCATTCCCACCTGGCTCGGGATCGGAGTAACGCGCCAGCACCGAACGCGCCCACGTCTGATACACGCACGGAAACGGGACCAGTCGTGCCAGCGCGGTCAAACAACCCCGACACATGCCGTCGTCGTCGCAGTGCGTTTCCGCGACCGTGACGGCTTTCGCCACGACCAGGGCCCCCGCTTCGGGGCTTTAGGGGTCCGGGGCGGGGTCCGTGGGCGGTTTCGCCGGGACCCGCGGCAATCGGACGATCACCGCGACGGCAGACCCCGAAACCGCCCACACTGGGCGGTTTCCCGATGACGTGTCTCGCCTCGCACAGCCCGCCGGCGGGGTCGACCCGGCTGGCTCAGGCCCCCAGGTGCGGCTGCACCTCGACGGCGGCCTCGTCGCCGTACGCCTCGGCGAGGCGCTTGACGAACAGCGCTGCCGGGGCTTCGTACTCCTGCGGGCCGACGGTCTCCAGCACCAGCGCGGCCAGCAGCGACCCGACCTGGGCGGCCCGCTCCACGCCCAGCCCCCAGGACAGGGCGGCGAAGAAGCCCCCACGGAACGCGTCGCCCACACCGGTGGGGTCGACGACAACGGCGTCCGGGACGACCGGCACGTGGATCCGCTCCAGGCCCCGGCCGGTGATTTCCACACCATGCTGGCCGAGGGTGGTGACCCGGACCTTGACCCGCTCCAGGACCTGCTCATCGGTGAGCCCGGTCTTGCTCTCCAGCAGCGACTTCTCGTAGTCGTTGGTGAGCAGGTAATCGGCCCCGTCGATCAGGGAGATGACATCCGGGCCGTCCATCCGGGCAAGTTGCTGCGACGGGTCGGCGGCGAACGCGTACCCCCGGTCCCGGCACTCGGCCGAGTGGCGGATCATCGCCGCCGGGTCGTTGGCGCTGACGAGGACCAGGTCCAGACCGCTGACGCGGGCGGCGACCGGCGCGAGTTCGATGTTGCGGGCCTCACTCATCGCCCCGGCGTAGAACGAGGCGATCTGACACATGTCCTGGTCGGTGGTGCAGACGAACCGCGCCGTGTGAGCCACCTCGCTGACGTGCACCGAGTCACAGTCGACCCCGTGGCGTTCGAGCCAGGAGCGGTAGTCGGCGAAGTCGGCGCCGACGGCGCCCAGCAGGATGGGCCGCAGACCGAGCTGCGCCATCCCGAAGGCGATGTTCGCCGCCACCCCGCCACGGCGGACCATCAGGTCGTCGACCAGGAACGACAGGGAGACCTTGTGCAGCTGGTCGGCGATGAGCTGATCAGCGAACCGGCCCGGGAAGTGCATCAGGTGGTCGGTCGCGATGGAGCCGCTAACGGCGATCTTCATGTGAGCCCTCGGGTTGGCTTCGGGTGGACGCGGCGCTCAGCCTACCGGCAGCAGCGCCGTCCGCTGCCCGCTGTGTCACCAACCGGGCGCCGACGCCGGGACCCGACGGCCGACATCCGGGCCGGAAACAGGTCAAGGGCCCGGCCACCGCAGATGGAGCATCCACGGGGCCGGGCCCTTGATCGCCGCGATGGGGTGCACCGGGCGTTCCAGGCGCGGGGCGGTTCTAGTGGAACGAGTCGCCGCAGGCGCAGGAGCCCCCGGCGTTGGGGTTGTCGATCGTGAAGCCCTGCGCGTCGATGCGGTCGGCGAAGTCGATGGTCGCGCCGGCGAGGTACGGCGCGCTCATCCGGTCCACGACGACCTCGACGCCGTCGAACTCGCTGACGACGTCACCGTCCAACGAACGCTCGTCGAAGAACAGCTGGTAGCGCAGCCCGGAGCAACCGCCCGGTTGCACGGCGATCCGCAGTCGCAGGTCGTCGCGGCCTTCCTGCTCGATCAGAGCCTTGACCTTCACCGCCGCGACGTCGCTGAGCACGATCGTGGAAGGGGCGGCGGGCGCCTCGGTCGACTCGGTGTGCGCTTCAGTGGTCACGTGAATGTCTCCCTGAGCCGGTGCGTCGGACTGTCCGTTACTGACCAACGCTAGCCCGCCCGCCGGTGATTCCCAATCCGGGAGGGCAAGACGTTCGCCGTTGACGCCCCAGGTCAGCGGCTCCACTGCCCGGCCAGCCGGGCGGAAATGGCCCGCAACCCGCCCGCCGGGTCCGCCATCGCCCGCTCCAGGCCGCCGTGCTCGGCGCCGCCGAAGTGGTCGACAAGTGCGTACGCCTCGGTCACCCCGGCCGCGGCGGCCTCCCGGCGGCCGGCGGCCACCTGCCCGGCGAGCACCAGGCAGGGCAGGCCACGGTCGCGGGCACCGGCGGCCACCCCGGCGACCACCTTGCCGCGCAACGACTGGTGGTCGAACGAGCCCTCCCCGGTGATCACCAGGTCGGCGGTGTCCAGCGCCTGCGCCAGCCCGGTGAGCCGGGTCACCAGTCCGATGCCCGACTCGCACCGCCCACCCAGCGCGAGGATGGCCGCGCCGATGCCGCCGGCGGCGCCCGCGCCGGGCAGCCCGGCCAGGCCGGCGGGGGCCGTCGGTAGCGCCTGCAGGACGACGGCGAAGCGCTCCAGGGCGGCGTCGAGCAGGAACACGTCCTCGCGGCTGGCGCCCTTCTGTGGGCCGTAGATGTTGCTCGCGCCGTGCAGTCCGGCGAGCGGGTTGTCGACGTCGGTGGCCGCGACCAGGTCCACCTGGCGTAGCCGGGGCGCCCCGTCCAGCGCCACGGCGGCGGCCAGCGCGGCTCCGCCGTAGGGCAGCGCGTACCCGGCGTGGTCGAGCGGGGCCGCGCCCAGCGCCGCGAGCATGCCGGCGCCGGCGTCGTTGGTCGCGGAGCCGCCCAGCCCCACGACCACCCGGCGGGCACCGGCCTCCACGGCGGCCAGCAGCAGCACACCGAGCCCGTACGAGGTGGTGGTCTTCGGGTCCCGCTCGGCGGAGGTCAGCAGGTGCAGGCCGCACGCCTGGGCGCTCTCCACGTACGCGGTGTCGCCGACCAGCAGGATCTCACCGGTCACCGGGCGGCCCAGCGGGTCGACGGTCGCCACCGACAGCAGCCGGCCACCGATCCCGGCGGCCAGGACCGCGACGAAGCCCGGACCACCGTCGGACAGCGGCCGCAGCAGCAGGTCGTCGGCCGCGGCGGTGGTCAGCCATCCCTCGGCCACCGCGGCGGCGGCCTGCGGGGCGCTGAGCGTGCCGGCGAACTTGTCGGGGCAAACCAGGACGCGCATCCGCAGAGTGTGGCAGCCCACAGCTGGCGCGCCGCGCCAGCCCGGGCGGACGGTGCGACCATGGACGGCGTGACCTCGACCTGGACTGAGCCTTCGAACACGGCCACCGCGTTGCTGCTGCTGGGCCGGGCCAGCGATCCGGCCTCCGAGCGCGGCGTCGACTGCCCGGGCGACCTCCCGGCGCCCAGCGACCCGGACCTGGTGGAGCGGGCGACGGCGGCCAAGGCGGCGTTGGGCAGCCGGGTGTTCATTCTCGGGCACCACTACCAGCGCGACGAGGTCATCCAGTTCGCCGACGTGACCGGTGACTCGTTCAAACTGGCCCGCGAGGCCGCCGCCCGGCCGGAGGCCGAGTTCATCGTGTTCTGCGGTGTGCATTTCATGGCGGAGAGCGCCGACATCCTCACCACCGACGCGCAGCGGGTGATCCTGCCCGACCTGGCCGCCGGCTGTTCGATGGCCGACATGGCCGTCCTCGGGCAGGTGGAGGCGGCGTGGGAGCTGTTCGAGGACCTCGGGATCGCCGGCGACGTGGTGCCGGTGACGTACATGAACTCGTCGGCGGACATCAAGGGCTTCGTCGGGCGCAACGGCGGGGTGGTCTGCACGTCGTCGAACGCCGAGCGCGCCCTGGACTGGGCCTACGAGCAGGGTCGTCAGGTCTTCTTCCTGCCCGACCAGCACCTTGGGCGTAACACCGCGGTGCTGGAGATGGGCCTGTCGTTGGACGACTGCGTGCTCTACGACCCACACAAGCCGGGCGGTGGGCTGGCGCCCGAGCGGCTGCGCGCCGCGAAGATGATCCTGTGGCGCGGGCACTGCTCGGTGCACGGCCGGTTCACCCTGGACAGCGTCAACGAGGTCCGGGCCCGGGTGCCCGGCGTGAACGTGCTGGTGCATCCGGAGTGCCGCCACGAGGTGGTCACCGCCGCCGATCAGGTCGGCTCGACGGAATACATCATCAAGGCCGTGGCGGGCGCCCCGGCCGGCTCGGCGTGGGCGGTCGGCACCGAGCTGAACCTCGTACGCCGGCTGGCCCTGGCCCACCCGGACAAGCAGGTGATGTTCCTGGACCGCGCGGTCTGCTACTGCTCGACGATGAACCGGATCGACCTGCCGCATCTGGTCTGGTCGCTGGAGGAACTGGTGGCCGGTCGGGTGCCCAACCAGATCACCGTCGATGCGCACACGGCCCGGCACGCCCGGGTCGCCCTTGACCGGATGCTGGCCTTGCCGTAACTCTGTGTCACCTTCCCGTACGGTGCGTGCCCCTCCGGACGGGAACTCCCTGATTCAAGCCGTGCCGGGTGGTGTGTGGGTGCTTGCCTTGGTCACCGAGCGCTATGCTGCCCGAGCGGCGCCGCGGATCTCCCTCGATTCCCGACCGGCCGGTTGGACCGTCCGGGCCGTAATGCGTGATCACCCCCATTTTCCACAGCAGGAAAGTCCCCCGCTGGAGGTTGCATTGACCGACGACGTGCTGGCCGTGCATGGCGGTACCCCGCTGCACGGGCAGATCCGGGTCCGCGGCGCGAAGAATCTGGTATCGAAGGCGATGGTGGCCGCCCTGTTGGGCGACAGCCCCAGCCGCCTGTTCGACGTGCCCCGGATCCGTGACGTCGAGGTGGTCCGCGGACTGCTCGAATTGCACGGGGTCCGGGTCAGCGACGGCGCCGACGACGGCGAGCTGGTCTTCGACCCGGCCAACGTCGAGCGGGCCAGCACCGACATGATCAACGTACATGCCGGCTCCAGCCGTATCCCCATCCTGTTCTGCGGCCCACTGCTGCACCGCCTGGGTCACGCCTTCATCCCCGATCTGGGCGGCTGCCACATCGGCCCCCGCCCGATCGACTTCCACATGCAGGCGCTGCGCCAGTTCGGCGCGGTGGTCGACAAGACCCCCGAAGGGCTACACCTGACCGCGCCCAACGGTCTGCACGGCACCAAGCTGGAACTGCCCTACCCCAGCGTCGGCGCCACCGAGCAGGTGCTGCTCACGGCCGTCATGGCCGACGGTGTCACCGAGCTGCGCAACGCCGCCGTCGAACCGGAGATCGTCGACCTGATCTGCATTCTGCAGAAGATGGGCTCGATCATCACCGTGCACACCGACCGGGTGATCGAGATCCACGGGGTGCCCCGGTTGAGCGGCTACACCCACCGGCCGATCCCGGACCGGATCGAGGCGGCGAGCTGGGCGTCGGCCGCGTTGGCCACCGGCGGTGATGTCGAGATCCTCGGCGCGGAACAGGCCGACATGATGACCTTCCTCAACGTCTTCCGGTCGGTGGGGGGCGCGTTCGAGGTCCGGGACACCCGGGCGACCCGCCCCGGCGTCACCGGCCAGGAGGGCGGCATCCGCTTCTGGCACCCGGGCGGCGAGCTGCGGGCGGTGGCGTTGGAGACCGACGTACACCCGGGTTTCATGACCGACTGGCAACAGCCGCTGGTGGTGGCCCTGACCCAGGCGCAAGGGCTCTCGATCGTGCACGAGACGGTGTACGAGCAGCGCCTGGGCTACACCAGCGCGCTCAACGCCATGGGCGCCACCATCCAGGTCTACCGCGACTGCCTCGGCGGTACGCCCTGCCGCTTCGGCCGGCGCAACTTCAAGCATTCCGCGGTGATCGCCGGACCGAGCAAGCTGCACGCCGCCGATCTGGTCATTCCGGACCTCCGGGCCGGGTTCAGCCACCTGATCGCGGCGATGGCCGCCGAGGGCACCTCCCGGGTGTACGGCGTCGATCTGATCAACCGGGGCTACGAGGACTTCGAAGGGAAGCTCGCCGCGCTCGGCGCACACGTCGAACGGCCCTGACCGGCCCCGGCGGGCGGTGTGCGACCCCGGGCACACCTTGGCTACCCTTCATCCGTGCCCCCGCTGTTTCGCCGTAAATCCACAGACCTTGTCGAGGAGGCCGTCACCGAGGTGACGGCCCCGCCGACCCACGCCGCTGAGCGGCCCAAGGGCTACACCCCCAGCAAGAAGGAACTCGGCCTGCAGACCCCCAAGCGGTCAGTGGCCCAGCGCCGACGGGTGGCGGAGCCGGCTCCGGCCAACCGCCGCGAAGCGGTCAAGCGGATGCGCGCCAAACGGCGCGCCGAGCGGGCCGAGGCCCAGGCCGGCATGCGCGCGGGCGACGAGCGCTACCTGCTGGCGCGCGACCGTGGGCCCGAGCGGGCGTTGGTCCGCGACATCGTCGACTCCCGCCGTACGGTCGGCACCTGGTTCTTCGCCGGCGCGATCATCGTGCTGATCGGCTCCTCCACCCGCATGCCGGTGGCGGTCCAGGTCGCGGCGAACCTGCTCTGGGCGGTCCTGGC
>DASVVF010000519.1:0-11170 GCA_036386695.1 Catenuloplanes sp.
TGATCATGTTGACCACCTTCGGGGAGGACCGGTACATCGCCCGCGCGCTCGGTGACGGGGCGCGGGGGTTCCTGCTGAAGTCCGGGGATCCACGCGAGTTGCTGGCCGCGGTGCACGCCGTGGTCGACGGCGGGGCGTACCTGTCGCCGACCATCGCCCGGCGGGTCATCGCCGAACTGCGCGACGGACCGGCGGGCGGCCGGATGAGCCGGGGGGCGGCGGCCCGGGCCCGCACCGGGTCGCTCACCGCCCGGGAACGCGACGTGCTGGCCCTGCTCGGCGCCGGCCTGTCGAACGCGCAGATCGCCCGCCGGCTACACCTGGTGGAAGGCACGGTGAAGGGGCACGTGAGTGCCATCCTCACCCGGCTGGGGGTGGACAACCGGGTGCAGGCGGCGATCGTCGCCTACGAGGCCAACCTGGTCGCCCCGACACCGCCGGTCGCCCCGACACCGCCGGACGCCCCGACACCGCCGGACGCCCCGACACCGCCGGCCACCCCGACGCCCTGAGCGGGGCGTCCTACCACCAACGGCTCACGGATTCGCCAGCTGACGCAACAGCTTCGCGGTCTGCCGGGGAGTGACCCGGGGCAGGTACGCCCGGGCGATCGTGGTGGCGATGCTGGGCAACGCGGCCGGGTCCGGATAGGCCAGGTAGAGCGGGTGGTAGCTGGGCTGGAACTTCGCCTTGAACGCCAACAGGGACCGGAAGCCGTACACCGGTTCGAGGGTCTGACCGGCGAAGTCCAGCACCCGTTGCAGGACGCCGATCCGCTCGCCGCGGTCCATCCTGGCCAACGGCGCCCCGGAGAGGCTGATGAACAACGCGCCCTCGGTGCGGAACTGCAGCGCCGCGGAGGCGATCAGGAACTCCATCACCCCCGGGAAGCCTTCCCGGCGCCGGCGCATGAAGTCCAACGTCCAACCGATGGTCTCCCCGGCGTGGTACACCGGCAGCCAGCTGGTCACCCCGTGCACCAGCCCGCACCCGTCCACCGCGACCAGGCAGCGGACGTTGTCATCGGCCAGCTCCTCCAACCCACCCAGGGTGAAACCCATCTCCGGCAGCCCCTTGTCGGCCACCCACTCCTCGGAGATCTCCCGGATCTGGGTGGTCAGCGCCAGCGGCGCCTGCCGGTAGCCGCACCACTGGGCGGCGATCCCCTGCTTGCCGGCCTTGTTCAGGGCGGTCCGGACGTCCTGCCACTTGCGACCGGTGAACGCCAGGTCGCGCAGCGGCACCACAGTCTCCTCGGCCACCTGCACGGCGCGCCAACCCAGGGCGGCGGTGGCCGCGCGCATCGTCTCGCTGATGCTGTAGAAGCACGGGATCCACCCGTTGTCCGTACAGAACGCGGCGAACTGCGCCACCGCGGCCGTCCGCGCCGCCGCCACCCCGATCGGGTCGCCGGTGGTGATCGCCACGTTGGCGACGACCCGGTAGGCGACCGCCGCCTGACCGTCCGGGCTGAACCAGTAGTCGTTCCCCCGCCACAGGGTCAGGTACGACAGCGACGACCCGCCATGGGTGTTCAGCAGTTCCCTGGCGCGAACCGCGTCAGCGGGGACGGCGGTGGTCCGGAACCGCCAGAACGTGGCCACCGCGGCGCCGATCAGGACGGCCCAGAACACCACGCCGATCCAGTCGTAGAGCAGCGTGGCCGGTGGACTGACCGGGAAGATCGCCGGATTCGCCTCGCCCAGGTAACCCGGCGGCACGAAACGGCCGGGCAGGTCGGTGAGCAGGACCCCTACCGTCGGGGTGCGGTTGAAGCCGTCCCGCAGCAGGACACCACCGGCGACGTACCCGGCGGACAGCAAGGCCAGGGTCCCGCCGGTGAGTACGCCGAGGCGCCGGTACGTGCCCAGCGGCGCACGCACGTCGAAATGGGCCCGGGTGAGCAGGAGCAATCCGGCGCTGAGCAGTGGCACCAGCACCGGCAGCAGCAGCGTCAGCGCGTACCGGCTGTGGATGGCACCGATGTAGACGGCCCGGTGCGCCGCCGGGGTGTTCGCCACCGTGATCGCCAGCAGCACGCCGAACCCGGCGAGGAGCAGGTTCAGCACCAGGGCGACCACCCAGGCGAACCGTCGGCCGCGGCGCAGCCCTTCCGCGACGGTCAGCATCAGCAGGACGGGCAGGATCGACATGATGCCCGCGCCGAGCCCGCTGAACCGCAGCCGGGTCTGCAGGGCGTGGCAGTCGTCGACCAGCACCCGGCCGACGCACAGCCGCACCACCTGCTCGGGATCGGGCGTGGGGGTCACCAGCAGGAAGCGCAGGACCGACAGCGGCCCGATCGGGATGGTCGAGAACGCGGCTACCAGCGGCCCGAGCGCGGTGGCGGCGACCAGCAGGGCGACCAGCACCCGGGTCTCCGAGCGGGTGGCCGCCAACGCGCGGGTGACGGCGAATGGGCGGCGGACCCGGTCGCGGCGCAACAGCACCGCGCCGGCGAGCAGCCCGGTCAGCCCGGTCAGCAGCCGCAGCACGTCCGCCAGCTGCCCGGAATACGCCACGAACGTCACAAGGGTGACAAGCAGGACCAACCGGATCCGCCGGCGCCACAGCGGCCCGAGCAGATTGCTCGCCGCGAGTGCCAGCCCGATCACCGCACCCGACGGGCCGACCGTCAACTCGCCGGCCAGCCGCCGCGACCAGTCGTCGTCGCTCAGTTGGGCCACCCAGAGCAGGGCGACGCCGGCGGTGGCGCCGACCACCTGGGTACCCACCAGCAGCAGGGCGGTACGGGCCGAGCCCAACCGGCGCTCGGCGGGGGCGCACACCACCACCAGCAACCCGGTCGTGACCAGGTAGCCCAACAGGTCGGAACACCACAGCCCGGCGGTCACGGGCGCCCACCAGTGCCCGGCGGTCAACGCCGGCACGCCGGTCCCGATCCGACCCAGCAGCCAGTCGGACGGGCCGTCGAGCAGGCTGTCCGACGCCGCGCCGACCACCCAGAGGGTCAGCAGCAGCGCCAAGGTCAGCCGACAGCGCCGCAGCACCATCCGGACCAGCCGGCTCCGGCGGCCGGCCCGGTGCGGTGCGCTGCCCGGTGGCACCGGCCGCCCCGCCGGCAGAACCGGTGCGGTGTACAGCTGGGTGGCCGTCATGCGCGGTCTCCTCGTGGGCCGGGGCGGACGCCGGGCCGGATAGGGGCGCGGGGCCCGGTACGGGCACCGGGCCGGGCGCCGACGGTGTGCCTCACCGGGTTGACCCGGCTCACCGGGTCAACCCGGTGAGCGTGCCCAGCCAGGGCAGCGACTCCCGGAAGCCGGCCGCCCAGACCGGCCAGCTGTGCTTGCCGGGCAGTTCCCGGAAGTGCACCCGCATGCCGGTCGCCTGACAGGCGGCGAACACCCGCCGGGCCTGCGGCAGGTACTGGGCGTCGTCGCGGCCGATGATGATCAGGCCGGAGGTGCCGGTGCGCCGCTCGCGCGCCATCACGCTCAACGGGTTGACTTTCATGAACGCTGCCGTGTCGCCGCCGAAAGCCGCCTTGACGGTTCGGGCCCGGCTGCCGAGCGTCGGCTCTTCCTGCCCGGAAATATCGATGAAGTTGTGGTACGCGGTCGGGGCGTTGACCGCGATCTGCAGCGCGCAGGTGCCGCCACTGGACAGCCCGCCGATCGTCCATTTCCGTCGGTCCGGGGTGACCTGCAGGTTCTTGCCGATCCAGGCCGGCACGTCGACGGTCAGGTAGGTCTGCACGTTGCCCAGCCGGGAATCCAGGCACAGCGGGTTGGCCATCGTGGCGCCGAGGGAGTCGGCGACCACCACCACCGGCGCCAGCCCGGCGTGGGCGGCGGCGTAGCCGTCCATGGTGGCGGTCAGCCGACCGGCGTCCAGCCAGTCGCGCGGCTTACCCGGCTGCCCGGTCAGCAGCACCAGGACCGGCAGCACCGGGCGCGGCGAGGTCAGGTAGGCCGGTGGTACGTACACCCAGCCCGGGCGGGCCTTGAAGCCCGATGCCGGCGACGGGATCGTCACCTGCGCGACCACGCCGCGGGCCGGCATTCCGGCGGGCGCGCGCCAGGTCGCCGCCAATGGCCCACCCGCCTTGGGCGGCACGGTGGCGACGACGGTGGGGGTCAACCGCACGGCGCTGACCTCGTTGGCGGGCGGCTCACCGAGCACCGAGCCCACCGTCGGGTACTGCCCGTAGAACCGGTTCACCTCGTTGCTGGCGAGGACGACCAGCACGAGCGCGGCGACCACGAAGCAGACCCGCCGTGACCACACCGCCGACCTGAGGCGGATGCCGGCCAGGCACAGGCCCAGGATGCCCAGACCGGTCCAGGCGAGCACCTGGGTCGGCAGCGGGTCCGGGAAGGGCCGCCACACCTGTTCGATGACGATTTTCGCCAGCACCAGCACGATGACGCAGCCGAGCAGTACCAGCGGAAGGGTCCGCAGCCACCACCGGCGGGCCGGGCGGACGACGAGCGCGGCCAGCGACACCAGGCCGGCGGTCAGCAGAACCGCCGGTAGCCAGCCGCTCATCAGCGACCATGGGGAGGGATTCATCGCTACCGTTGCCACCGGCGTTCGAGGCCGGACCCGAGACTCTGCACGACGCAGACGGTAAAGGCAGCGATCAACCCCTGAGCGTGAGCGCCGCGTCGCACCGCGCGGCGTACGGTGCCCCGGACCGGGGGAGCCGTCCGGTCAGGCCGGCGGTTCGGGCCGGGTCAGGCGGCCCGCGGCTCGCCCCGGTAGGTGCCGAAACTCCACCGGTTGCCTTCCGGATCGCGGACCATGAATTCGCGCGAGCCGTGGTCGGTGTCGTGCGGGCGCTGGATCACGTCGGCCCCGGCGGCGACCGCCCGGGCGAACAGCGCGTCCGGGTCGTCGGTGACCACGTACGCACCGAAGGCCCCGGGCTGCAACGGCCAGAGGTCGTCCGGCTCCCGCCGGGCGCTGCCCAGCATGATCCCGCCGCCCAGCGGCCAGCACAGCTGGGCGTGGTCCACCTGGTCGCCGCCGCCGAAGACGACGGTCTCCTCGAATCCGAAGGCGTCGACGAGGAACCCGATCAGCGTCCGGGCGTCGCGGGCGCGCAGCGTGGGCCAGACCTGCGGGGCTGGTGTCTTGTCCGTCATGCGACCGAGCCTGGCAGGGGCGCACCGGTGAAGGCTTGGATATTTCGGAACTCCTCCGCCAACCAGCCGCTGGGTGAGCAGCCCGCGAACGCGCCGAACTCCCGGGCCAGGTGGGCCTGGTCGTAGTACCCGCAGGTGGCCGCGAGGGTGGCCAGGCCGGGATTCCCGCCGGTGCCCGCCGCGCGCTGCAGCAGCCGGCGGGCCCGGTCGAATCGCGCCACCCGGGCGGCCGCCTTGGGGGTCAACCCGATCTCGACGGCGAAGCGGCGGCTCAGGTACCGGCCGCTCCATCCCACCTCGCGGGCGATGGCGGACACCGGCACCCCACCGGCGCTGCCCACCACCCGACGCCACGCCCGCACCACCTCGGGGGCGAGGCACACGTCGGCGTCGATCCGCCGGAGCAGCAGCCCGTCGAGGACGGTGAACCGCTGCTGCCAGCCGTCGGCGGCCAACACGCGGTCGCGCAGCTCCCGGGCGAACGGCCCCCACACCTCGCCGGCGTCGACGTCGGTGCTGGCAAGCTCACCGGCCGGCAGCCCGAGCAGCGCCCTGGCCCCCAACGGCGACAGCGCGACCTGGACGCCGGACTGCCGGCCGTCGTGCCTGATGAACGCCGGGGCCGTGTGCAGCCCGCCGAGCAGGGTGTCGTACCGACCCGGTGGGGTGCGCGGGTCCGGGTGGGCGGCCATCACCAGCGGGTCATCCAGCGTGATGATCAACGTCAGGTGGGGTGACGGCAGGCCACGGTGCGACCCGGGCGCACCGCCGGTCTCGCGGTATCCGCCGTACCAGGCCACGAACGGGCGCAGCGGCGCGGCCGGCCGGCTCCGGACGAACTCGGACGTCGGCTCCGTAGCCATCCCGCCACCCCCTGCCCGCGCCGTCGCGGGGGACGCTCGACGAGGTGCCCGCCGGGTCTCCCCCCGGGCGCGCCGGAACACCGCCGCGCCGCCCCGGGCCAGCCTTCCCGTCCGGCGCGCCGGGGTCAACGGGTTGATCCGGCTTGACCTCAACGCGACTTCAGGTATGACGCTGCTGTCATGACCTCCACGACACCTCCTCCCGTCGCTGTCATCACGGGCGCGTCGCGCGGCCTCGGTCGGGCGCTCGCCGGCGCGCTCGCCGGGCGCGGCTGGCAGCTCGTCATCGACGGCCGCGACCCCGGCCGGCTCGGCGCCGCGGCCGCCGAACTGTCCCGCACGACCCGGGTCACCGCCGTCGCCGGCGACGTCGCCGACCCGGCCCACCGGCACGAACTCGCCGCCGCCGTCGATCGGGCCGGCGGCCTGGACCTGCTGGTGAACAACGCCAGCATCCTGGGCCCGAGCCCGTTGCCCACCCTGGCCGAGCACCCCCTGGACGTCCTCGGGCAGGTGTACGCCGTCAACACCGTGGCACCGCTGGCCCTGACGCAACTCCTGCTCGAACCACTGCGCCGGCGCAACGGGCGGCTGATCAACGTCAGCTCCGACGCGGCGGTGCGGGCGTACGCCGGGTGGGGTGGCTACGGCTCGTCCAAGGCGGCGCTGGACGCGCTGACGGCGGTGCTGGCCGTCGAGCTGGCGGACCTACGGGTCTACGCCGTCGATCCGGGCGACCTGCGCACCGACCTGCACCAGGCGGCGTTCCCCGGCGAGGACATCAGCGACCGGCCGCACCCCGACACGGTGGTCCCGGCGCTGCTGCGCCTGGTCGACGGGGACCTGCCGAGCGGCCGGTACCGGGCCGCGGACCTCGACCCCGGCACGGAGGCCGCCGCCCCCGTCCCGGCGCAGCCGGCGGGGGCGCGATGACCGGCACCCGTTTCGCGCCCCCACCGGGTAGCGACGCGACCGAGCCACCCGAGTCCCGCGGGGTGGCCCGCGACCAGGTCCGGCTGCTGGTCGCCCGACCCGACGGCGTACGGCACGCGCGCTTCGCGGACCTGGCCGACCAGCTGCGCCCCGGCGACCTGGTGGTGGTCAACACCTCCGCGACGCTGCCGGCGGCACTGGACGTCACATTGCCCGACGGATCGTCGCGGGTGCTGCACGTGGCCGGACCCGCCGGGGACGGTACCTGGGTGGTGGAGCTGCGCCGCCCCGACGGCTCCGGGCCCGACCCGGCGGCGCGGGCCGGCCTGCGGCTGGAACTGCCGGGCGGCGTACGGCTGGAACTGTGCGCGTCCTACCCGGTCGCCGGCGCGGACGCCAGCCGACTGTGGCGGGCGGCCGGCCCCACGCCGCCGCTGCACCCCTACCTGGCCGCGCACGGGCGACCCGTCACCTACGGTTACCTGTCCCGGCCCCGGCCGCTGGCCGACTACCAGACCGTCTACGCCGCCGAGCCCGGCAGCGCGGAGATGGCCAGCGCGGGTCGCCCGTTCAGCGCCGCCCTGCTGATCCGGTTGATGGCCCGCGGCATTCCGGTGGTGCCGGTGGTGCTGCACGCCGGGCTGTCCAGTCCGGAGCTGCACGAGCCGCCGACGCCGGAACGCTTCGCGGTGCCCGAGGTGACCGCCCGGTTGGTGACCGGCACCCGGGCGGCCGGCGGCCGGATCGTCGCGGTCGGTACGACGGTGGTGCGGGCCCTGGAGAGCGCCACCGACCACACCGGCACCACCCGGGCGGCCCGTGGCTGGACCGACCTGGTGCTCGGCCCGGACCGGCCGGCCCGCGTCGTCACCGGTCTGGTCAGCGGGCTGCACGACCCGCAGGCCAGCCACCTGCGCCTGCTGGACGCCGTCGCCGGCGCGGACCTGGTCGACGCCGCCTACCGGGCGGCGGTCGCCGATCGCTACCTGTGGCACGAGTTCGGCGACTCCACCCTGCTCCTGCCCGCGCTGTCGGACCCCCGGGCGGTGCGCGGCTGCACGCCGAGCGCCGCGCTCCCGGTCCCCGAGGGGAACGGAAGCGCGGCGTCCGGTGGTGTCAGCTAAGGGTTCCGTACCGTCACGGGTTGTGGTTGCCGCAGCTGGTGCCGGCGGCCTTCCACCGGTGCGACGAGATGTTGTCGTTCGCGTTCTGCCGGTACCCGCCCTTGCCGGGACCCCAGGACAGGATCCGGTTGTTCAGGTTGTCCATGTACGAGCCGGGGTGCAGGCAGAGCCAGGCACCCCCGTAGTTCACTGTGTAGTACAGGTTGACCGGCCGATTGCCGGAGCTGTTGTTGTAGACGCTCGACGCCTCGTTACGCATGTCCCACAGCCCGCCGATGAATTTGCATCCCTCCCAGTTGGTGGAGGCCTCCGACCACACACAGGCGGTGGGACGGTTGATCGAGGATTCGTAGCTGGGCTTGTCCCAGGCATAGAGGTTGCCGTCCCGGGGACGGATGCCGCTCGGTGCCTCGTCCGCGTGCGCGGCGGTCGGCGCGGCGACCACTGCGGTCAGGAGCATCGCCAGACCGGCGAGCAGCTGAACTGTCTTCTTCAACTTCGTCCGTTCCTTTCCAGGGGTTAACAGAGCCATGGCGGTGTGCCATGAATCCAGGGGTGGAGCGCCGGCGTCATGCCTGCGCGTCGACGGCGTGTGCCCGAGGCAGGGCCGCCACGCGCAGCCGGCGCCAATCAGCGAAGTCGGCCGGGTACTGGTCCCGGACCACCTGCCGGTAGTGGTCGTCCAGCTCGCGCGCGGTGGCCGCCAACGGGGTGGAGTTGGCGCATTCAGCCTCCGCCACCGCTGTGCGGATCTCCTGCTGCCGGACGGCGGGCTCGGCGGACCGCGGTACCGACTCCTGGGCCTGCCCCGGCTTGTCCACCTGGTACCCGGCCTGGCGCATGCACCGGCTCCAGGCGGCGGTCGCGGCGGTGAACCGGGCGTCCTCGTGGACCATGGCGTACCGCAGACCGACCATGTCGTCGGTGGCCAGGGAGACCTGGTACCAGCGGGCCAGGTCGCCATAGAGGTCCTGCTGGGCCTGGGAGGTACAGCTGCGTCCGTTGCGGTGCAGCACCGCACCGGACGGCAGCCGCGCGGTCAGCATCACCGCCGGGTCCTTGGTGGGGGCCCCGTTGAGCGCATCCAGCGCCGCAGCCCGCCGGTCCGGCGCGAGCTGTTTGAAGCGCTTCTCGTTGGGGTCGGCGTCGGCCGCCGCTTCCAGCCGGCGTTCGAGCTCCCGGCCATAGCCGTGCTGGCGGGCCCAGCCCAGGTCGTCGACGACGTACGGGAACTCGCGCGGCTCCAGGCTCCGGTCGCGCACGTTCGCCTGGTACTCGAAGCCGCGCTGGCGCATACACCGCACCACCAGGGCCTGCTCGGCCCGGTAGAGGAGGTCGGCCTCGTCCGCGGCCAGGTCGCGGGCCGGGGCGTCGGCGGCTGGACGCCCGCCGTCCCCGGCCCGGACGGCGGAGTTCACCACAACCAGCGCCACCGACACGGCGACCACCCCGGTCAGCGCGGCCGCGGCCAGCCTGATCCGCCGGGCCCGCGCCCTGCCTTGCTCCAGCATGTCGCCCGCCTTCTCCGATCGCGTTCCCGTCCGTTGTCACGCCGCCGTGGGGGCGACGCGACATGTACGGCGGGAGACTGGCACAACGACGGCGGCCAGCCACAGCGGATCGGGCACCGCTGGGACGATGGCATGCTTTCAGGCCTCTGGCCTGCTCCTTCTTGGCGGCCCTGGGACGGTTCTGGGACCGGCGGGCCGGTCCGGCGCCCGGCCCGGACCACCCGGCGAACCGGCACCGGCACCGGCACCGGCACCGGCGCAGGGTGTCGGGGCGGCGGCGAGGCGCCGTGTCGGGGCGGCGGCGGGCCGGGGGGCCGGGTGGTCGCGTCCCGGGCCGTGGGTGGGTCAGCCGGGAACGAGCCCGGGGCCGAGCAGGGCACGCAGTCCGACGATCAGCAGGCCCGCCGCGAACGAGACGGCGAACATGGCGATGAACCCGAACAGCCCGCTACGCCGTGGCCGGGGTGCGGGCAGATCCGCGTCCGGCTGGTCGGCCCACCGGCGCACGCGCCGGGACCACGGGGCCTCGGTGGCCAGCCAGGCCAGCACGCCCAACCCGAAGGGGACCAGCGCCATCCAGAACCAGAAGAGGCGGGTGCCCCGGCGCGGCGGCGGGCCGGCGAGCAGGAAGCCCAGGAAGATCATCAGAAGCCCGCCGCCCAGGACCGTGCTGACGGCGACGGCCGGGCCGTAGTCGGCGGTGGTCCGGCCGGGGCGGGTCCGCGCGGCGTCGAGTTCGGCGGCCAACTGTTCCGTGCGCGTACCGGACCCGCTGCCGCCGACTCCTACCAGCTCGGCCGGGCGCCGATCCAGGTCCGGGGCGGTGTAGCGGATCTGCCCGGCGGGTGTGGTCCACACCAGCAGCAGGCCGTCGTCCCGCAGGTTGGCGTCGGGGCGCCCGCCCCACAGGGTCGGGTCGTTCCACGCCTCGGCGCGGAAGACGGAGCCGACCCGGCCGGCGGTGATGTCGTCGCGAGCCTGGTCGACGCCCACCGGCCGGGGCGCCGACCACCAACCGAGCACCGCCCAGACCACCCACACCAGGACCAGACCGCCGCGAACGATCGGAATCGCCCGCCGCGCCCAGGGTCGGGCTGCCCACCCGGGCGCGTCACCCAGGTGCGGCGCGGAACCGGTCGATACCTCGCTCATGCCGGCAAGCGTGCCACCGCGCCGCCATGGCCCGCACCAGCCACCCGTGCGACCGGGGCGACGGTGATCCGGCGAACGGGCCGCCCGGCGGCTCGCTGCGCGATCACCCCGGCTCAGCACCGCGCGGCGCGTAGTAGGAATCCACGGCCGGCTGCCCGGTGTAGTTGGCGCCCGCGTGATCGTCCGCGCCCAGGTAGGTGTACGCCAGGCGGACCTGCGCCGGGCCGGTGCGGCTGATCCGTCGGCGACGCCGGTCGTGGTCAACTCTGGGGTCCCCGTCGTCCACGCCGGCAAGCATCCCAGCACCGGACCCGAACGCCGGACCCGGCGGGAGGTCGCGGCCCGACCACGACGTTCGCCAACGGCTCCCCGATGCGCCTCGCCACCACGCGTGAGCGGTACCGGCGCTGGCGGCCTCAGCGCAGCGGCGGTGCCGCGTCACCGTCGGCCCAGTCGACGCGCACCCCCGGCACGCCGGT
>DASVVF010000520.1:0-4530 GCA_036386695.1 Catenuloplanes sp.
GGCGAGCACGTGCCGCCCGGCCGCCGACGACGGGTCGAAGGTGTCGCGCTGGAAGACGATGTTGGTACCGGCGGTGTAGGCCTGGGCGTTGACCGAGCGCGCCGACTCGTGGGCCGCGCCGCCGGTGTGCACCCGTACGTCGCCGAAGTCCTGTCCGAAGCGCGACTCCATGTCGGCGCGCACCCCCGCCTCCAGCGGGCTCCCCCCGCCGGAGTTCACCACGTCGTGCACCGGTGAGCGCTCCTGGTCCAGCACCGCGCCCACGCCGGCGTTGCCGACCGCCCGTTGCAGGTCCATCAGCCCGGCCGCGCCCAGCACGTCGGTACGCCCGGCGGCCGCCGCCCGGTACGTCAGGTCGCCGCTGTCCTGGCGGGCGAGCCGGTCGCCCTTCGGCCGGAGATCGCCGTCGACGTCATGATCATGCCCGCGCATGGCAGCCTCCTACGGTCCTGATCGGCCTGCCGACAGCGTGCCGGGCGGCCATGGGACGCGCCAGCCGCGCCCGTGCGCACGAAGAGGCACCGTGTGCTGCCCCAAAGGGCTAGCAGCGCGCCGGCTGGTCGGGATCCTGCCTTTGGCCGACTTCGGATTGGCGTTCTGGTCAGAATCCGGCGGCCCGGGTCGAAGTATCTCCTCGAGAGAGCGTCGGACTTCTGCGCTCTAGCAAGATACTAAGACCCGCAAGAACGAGGTATACCTCATGTTGAAGCCCAGCCTGTTCGTCGCCACATCCGCCGCCATGCTCACCGCCGGCATCGCCGTACCCGCCTCGGCGGGTCCCACCGACGCCACGGTCACCATCTCCGGCGGCACCCTGTCGATCACCACACCGGCCAACGCGGGCAACATCGGGTCCCGGGCCAACACCGTGGCCGGCGGCACCATCAGCGGATCGCTGGGTCAGGTGCAGGTGAACGACGCGCGCAGCGCGGCCGCCGGCACCGGCTGGGTGGTCACGGTCATCTCCACCGCCTTCACCCCGCCGTCGGGGCCGGCGATCGCGGCCAGCGCGGTCGGCTACACCGCGGGAACGGTCGTCAAGGTCGGCACCGCGACGTACACGGCCAACGACCCGGCGAACATGACCGGTGTCGCGTCGGCGGTCACCGCGACCGGAATCACCGGCGACAACTCCGCCACCTGGAACCCCACCATCAACGTGGCCGTCCCGGGCGGCATGGCGGCCAACGTGTACTCGGCGACCATCACCCACTCCGTCGCCTGATCATGCGACCGGCCTGGCCCGGACACCGGGCGACCACGGCGCCGTACCGGGTCCGTCGTACCGTGCGGTGCGCGCTGGCCGCCCTGGTCTGCACCGCCGCCCTGGCCGCGCCTTCGGGCGCGGCCGGCGCGGCGCCCAGCCCGACGCCGGCGCCCGACCCCGGCGCGGCACCCGGTCCGGTGGGCGGGGTCGGGCTACGACTGCTAGACGCCCCGGTCACCGCCCAGACCGACCCCCGGGCGCGGCTCTACATCGTCGATCACGTGGCGCCCGGGAAGGTCATCAAGCGCCGGATCGAGATCTCCAACACCACCCCCGCCGCGGCGCGCGTCGTGCTCTACACAGCGGCGGCGACCATCGCCAACGGGTCCTTCCTGGGCGCCGACGGGCGGACCCCCAACGACCTGTCCACCTGGACGGCGGTCGGACCGGACAGCTCCGAGGTCCCCGCCGGCGGACGACAGACCGCCGTCGTGACGATCACCGTGCCGCGTGACGCGGCCCCCGGGGAGCAGTACGCCGTCGTCTGGGCCGAGGTGCGCTCCAAGCCGACCGCCGAGGGGGTCACGAAGGTCAACCGCGTCGGCATCCGGCTCTACCTGTCGGTCGGCCCGGGTGGCCCGCCGGCGGCGAACTTCACCATCGACACGCTGACCGCCCAACAGGCCCCCGACGGTCGCCCGATGATCCGCGCGACGGTGCACAATTCCGGTGGCCGGGCACTGGACATGAGCGGAACCCTGCGGCTGGCGGCCGGCCCGAGCGGGCTCAACGCCGGTCCGTTCCCGGTCAGTCTGGGCACCACCCTGGCCACCGGCGACACCGCACCGGTCACGATCGTCCTGGACACGAAACTGCCCGACGGGCCATGGGACGCCGAGATCACCCTGCGCAGCGGTCTGATCGAACGCAGCACCCAGGCGACCATCACCTTCCCGGCCGCCGGCGCCGCGCCAGCCGTCGCCACCCGACCCGTCGCCGTCGCGGGCCGGCCCGGCTGGCTGTACCCCGCCATCGGCGCGGGCCTGGCCGTGCTCGCCCTGGCCGTCGCCCTCACCGTGCTCGCCCGGCGCCGGCGGCTACGCCCGCCGGGACCGGCCGACAACCCGGCGTAGACCCGACCGCCGGCGACCGCTGTCCGACCGCCGGCGGTCGGACGGTCAGGCGTGGGTCAGGTACGGGCCGAACTCGCGGTCCAGACACAGCCGGCCGAGCTTGCGGTATTCGCGGGCCACCGCACCGACCAGGTCGGCCATGCGGACCGGCCGGCCGGCCTCGGCCGACAGGTACGCCGCGGTGATGGCCGCCGAGCGGATGTGCCCACCGGCCAGCTCGAACGCCGAGGCCAGGAACGGCAGGTCGATGTCGTCGGCCCGGGGCAGGATCGGACCCAGGCACCGGTCCCACAACCCCAGCCGCAACTCCTCGTCGGGCAACGGGAAGTCGACCACCACGTCCAGGCGGCGGGTGAACGCCTCGTCCAGGTTGGCGCGCAGGTTGGTGGCCAGGATCGCGATGCCGTCGAAGGTCTCCATCCGCTGCAGCAGGTAGGCGCTTTCGATGTTGGCGTACCGGTCGTGGGCGTCGCGCACCTCGGAACGCTTACCGAAGATCGCGTCGGCCTCGTCGAAGAGCAGTACCCCGTTGACGCCGGCCGCCTCGGTGAAGATGCGCTCCAGGTTCTTCTCGGTCTCCCCCACGTACTTGTCCACCACCGTGGCCAGGTTGACCGTGTAGAGGTCCAGGCCGAGCGAGGCGGCGATGACCTCCGCGGACATCGTCTTGCCGGTGCCGGAGTCCCCGGCGAACAGGCCGGTGAGGCCACGCCCCCGGCCGCCGCCGGGCCGCATCCGCCACTCGTCGAGGACCCGGCCCCGGTGCCGGGCCCGGGCGGCCAGTTCCCGCAGCTGACCCAGCACGCCCGCCGGCAGTACCAGGTCCGGCCAGCCGACACCGGGCTCGATCCGACGGGCCAGCCGCTCCAGACCGGCGGCGTTCTGGCTGCGGGCCCCCTGGCGGAGCAGGTCGGCGGTGACGGTCCCGTCGCCGCCCAGCGCCGACAGGATGGCCGCCTGCGCGGCCCGCTGGATCTGCGGCGGCCCCAGGGTGAAGTGGGCCGTGACGGCGCCCGGGTCGACACCGGGCGACAGCCGCCCCGCCAGGGTGGAGCGCCAGACCGCGTCCCGGACGGCGATCGGCACGCTGACCGCGTCGACGCGCAGCGGCGGGCGTTGACTCCACCGCGGGTCCCAGCCGGCGGTGCCGTACAGCACCAGCGGCACGGTGGAGCGGGCGAAGGCCTCCAGCGCGGCCGCGGCGCCGGCCCCGTCCAGCGGGCCCAGAACCACGCCGGCCCCCCGCAGCACCGCCTCCCGCAGCACCGCCCGGGCCAGCCCGGGCGCATCCGCCAGGCCCGCCGCGTCGACCGCGAGCGCGTCCATCCCGAGCCGCGCCAGCGCCGTCACCCCCAGGGCCAGGCCACTGCCACCGGGGCGCTCGCGCAGATAGGCCAGTCGGGCGCCGGCGTTGATCGCCCGGGCCAGCAGGTCGGCGTCGGGCAGGCCGGGTGCCGGCGCGGCGGCCGCGTCGACGATCCCGGCCAGGATCGGATCGGGACGCTCGTCGCCGAGCAGGTAGCCGACGACCCGGTCGGGAACGCGCAGCGTACGCGACAGGAACGGCCGGTCCGGCTCCTCCACGGCGAGCAGGCCGGTGGCCACCAGCGGCGCGTCGACGTCCAGCCGGGCCCGGCCCGCCGCCGAGGCCTCCGGGACGCCGCACAGCCGCAACGCCAGACCGGCGGTGGCCCGCCGGCGCGTCACATCGTCGTTGAGATAGCCGTAGAACTGCTCGAAGCGACTGTCCACATCGGGCGCCACGGCCACCAGCAGCAGTTGGGTGTCCAGCGCGCTGAGCCCGGCCGCCGCCGGGAGCAGGGTCGGACCGGCCGTGGCCGGCGACAGCGGCAGCCGGGGGTGCTCCAGCAGGGCGTCAATGGTCTCGTCGGAGAGGTACAGCCCCCGGAACGGGTCGTCCGGGGCCGGGTCCCCCGCCCGGCGGGCGGCCACCGCCCCCCGGATCCGGCCCTCCACCTCGACCAGCCGCCCGAGCAGGTCCGCCAGGCGCGGCGTCACTGTTCGCGTACCCGGGCCATGGCCACCCGGCCCGGAGCCCGGCCGGACGCCGCCGACGGGGCGGGACGCGCGTCCCCGTCGGGTCCGTCCGCCGCAGCCGCCCCGTCGACGGACGGCCGGTGTTCGACCGCCCCGTCGCCGGCGATGTCGAGTCGCATGCCGTCCTTGGCG
>DASVVF010000521.1:0-6488 GCA_036386695.1 Catenuloplanes sp.
GCGGTACGCGGCCGCGGCCCCGCCGGACTTCGGCGCCTACCGGACCTTCTGCGGCACCTGAGGCTGCGCCCGCCAGGTGGCACCTGAGGCTGCGCGCCGGCCACGCCGGACGCACCGCGACCGCCGGGCGTCGTGACCGCCGGGCGTCGCACCCCTGCCCGCCGGAGTGGGGGTCGAGAGTGTGCCCCTATGGACACTGCGTTTCCGGGCCCGCTGTGCCAGCGTGGGATGCAGGGCATCTCCCCGGGAGGCGAGCCGGTGTACGAACGCGGAGTTGATCAGCCCCGCCACCGGGCGGGCCGGGAGCGTCCGGTCGGGTCGACCGCCGCCGGGGCGCGGGCGCCCGGCTCGGCGGCTCCCGGGAACGACGCGGCCCGCCTGCTCGCCCTGCAGCGGACCGCCGGTAACCGCGCCGTGCAGGGGATCATCGGCGCCGACGCCAAGCGCGCGGGGGTCGTCGAGACGCGGATGGAGGTGGTCGCCCAATCGGCCAGCGCGCGCGGTGCCGCCATTCTGGTCGCTTCCGACGCCTGCGTCGCCGACCTGCGGGAAGCCAAGAAGCATCTCCGTGACGCCGCCTTCAACTACCGCACGGCGTACGACAGGTACACGCAGGTCCTGAAGCGCGCCGATCGGGAACATGAGTTCGACACCTCGGTGAGCGACGCGGTGCAGGGCATCCTGGTGGCCACGGTCCTGGCGGTGGTCCTCCCTGAGGCCATCGCCACCGGCGCCGCGATGGCGGCGGCCCGCGCCCTGGTGGGTTCGACGTCGGCCGGCCTGACCCGCGCCGGCCTGATGATCGCCCGCACCGCTATGTCGCCGGTGGTGGGCGCGGCGGGCGACGCGGCAGCGGGCGAGGTGGCGGAGATGGCCACCGGGGCCGCCCTGACCGGCCTGCGGCCCGACCCTGGTCGCCCGTCGGACAGCGCCGACCTGGCCGGCGAATCGGCGACCGACAAGTTCGCTCTGGTACTCACCCACCTCGATCGGTTGATCACCGCTCTTCCGGCCCTGGGCGGCGTCGGCAACTCCCAGCGTGACGTCGGGTTGGCCGCCAGCCGGCTGTCGACCCTCGCGGTCAAGCTGCGGGCCGGCGATCCGATCGGGATGACGGCCGACGTCCTGGCGGACAAGGCCGGAGTCATCGACGACCTGGACAGGGCCGGCGCCGGCGCCATGCCGATGATCGGCCAGTCGATCAACCGGATGCTGATCCTGAAGAACCAGGCCCTGGCCGTCCGGGTGCAGCCGCCAACGGTGATCGAGGATCAGCTGTGGATCCGGTGGATGGCATCGTTGACCGGCAATGACGCCAACGAGGCGTTGGACAACGATGTTCTCGAGAAATACCTCGGGCCGAACGGCAGGAGAATGTTCGACTTCGGCCGCTACACCTCCGACTCCGATCAGGGCGAAGCCGTTACCGCCGCGCAGCGTCGCTGGCTGGTCTCGCAGGGAATCGAGCCGGGACCCAACGGTTCGGTCACGCTGAGCAAGTTCAAGGGACACAAGCGACTGGAGGAGATCCGCAACGCCGTGACCGGTCGGACCGGCCGATTGACGACCCCGACGACGATCGAGATCGACGGTCAGCGCTACGACTACCCGCGCAACGCCGGCACCCTACCCGTCGGCACCGAGATGACGGCCCTGCACGTCATCATCAAGCCGCTTCTGCAGGGCGACGTCCTGATCGACCGATGGACCAACGACGACTTCGACATCTACTGCAACCCGGTGGAACCGGCCCGGGTCGCCGCGCCGGGCGCACCGGGCCCCGGTCGACCCTGACCCGCCCCCGGTGGTGGCCGACACCACCGGGGGCGGGTCCACGCCTACGGCGTGACCAGCGGCAGGTCCAGCCGGCTGCTCCCGAGCAGGACCGTCACCGCGCCGGCCAGCCGGTCGGTGGCGATGTAGTCGCTGTTGTTGGCGGCCACCACCAGCCCGATCCGGCTACCGGCGGCGAACACGTAGTCCTTGGGTTCCAACTCCACGGTGGCGGTGTAGCGCTGCCCGGGCACCAGTGCTGTGCCGGTGGTCAACGAGGCACGGTTCTTGGCATCGATGGCCCCCCGGGCGACGACCCGGGTCGGCTGCCCGTTGGTGTAGTGCACCAGCAGTACCGACAGCGGTGTGCTCGTGGTGCTGGCGCTGAAGGTCAGCTGGGCCCTGCCCGTGCCGGACAGCCGTCGGGCGGTGGTCAGCGGGGAGGTCAGGTAGACCAGCCGGTTGGCTTTGGCGGTCTGTGGATCGCTGACCATCGCGCTCTGCTCCTGGCGCGGATTGTCGGTGAACTGCTGGCTGCCGGAGCCGGCCGCGCCGACCAGGGTGCCGGCCGTCGACATGCCGGGTCCGCCCAGGTGGTAGGTGGTGGCAGTGCCGGCCGCCGGCCACTGCCGGTACGACTGCTTGGTGCCGTCCGGTCGCCGGATGGTGGCCTGCGGCTCATCCATCACGCCGTTGGCCGCGCCGTAGAGCCAGTGGTCCATCCAACGTCCGACGGCGTCGCGTTCGGTCAGGTCGGCGTCGAACGGATCGGAGTGGGCGCCGTCGTGCAGGTACAGCCGCCGGGGCACGCTGTTGGCGGCCAACTCGGCCCAGTACTTGCCGAAGTGGGTGGTCTTGACGTTGTCGTCCTGCTGACCATGCACCAGGAAGACCGACGCGCCGACCCGGTTGGTCTGGTCGCGGAAGTTGCGGGTCGCGTAGAACGGCGTGTAGTCGTAGGTGTCGTCGCCGGCCTGGTCACCCAGTCGCGTGTAGCGCTCGTCGCAGCGCTCGACGGCCGCCGGGCTGGAGACGATCCGGGCCAGCCCCTCCGGGTAGCGCAGGCCGAACCCGCTGTAGTAGCCGATCCCCTGGGCGCGGGTGTAGTCGTACCAACTGGAGATGGCGGCGATCGGCACGATCGTCCGTAGTCCCACGACGCCGGTCTCGGCCAGGGCGATCGGCAGCGTGCCGGCATACGAGGTGCCGATCATGCCGGCGTTGCCGGTGCTCCAGGACGCCACCGCCGGGCTGCCGTCGGGGTACTCGGCGGTCGTCCGGCCGTTGAGCCAGTCGATCGCGGCCTTGGCGCTGAGGGTGTCCTCCGGCCCGCCGGTGGTGGCGCAGCCCTCGGACCCGTTGGTGCCCTGCATGTCCACCTCGACGACGGCGTACCCGCGCGGGACGAAGTACTCGTCGAACCAGGTCCCGAAGTGTGCCGGCTCCCCCTGCGGGCCGGGGATCATCAGGCCGCGGACGCGGTTGTTGCTGATCGCGTGGTAGGGCGTGGCCCGCACGATCGACGCGACCCGCACCCCCTGGCCCGTTTCCGCCGGACGGATCAGGCCGACGGCGATGCGGTCGAGCCGACCGTCGCCGTCACTGTCCATCTCGGACCGGACGAAGACCCGTTCGCGGATGGCGTCCGCCAACCCTGAGACGCGCGGCGGCCCCTGTGGTGCGGGCGCGACCGCGCCGGCCCCGGTGACCGCGCCCGGCGCGACCGGACCGGCGAGCGCCGGGCCCGGCACGGCCTGGATCGCGCCGAGGGCGGCCGCGACCGCCACCGCGACGACGGCGAACGAACGTGTTGGTTCCCGCATGGTGCTGTACTCCCCCGTGTTGGGCGACGGGCCGAAGCCGCCCGCTGCCGACCGGCGTCCGGGGGCCGGCAGTCCATTGCCGACCCACGGTATGCGCCACGGACACCGTCCCACGCACCCGCACGGAGGTCAATGTGATGGGTGGCGGTGGGCCCGCAACGGCAACCCCGGACATCGTCGACGTGCCACCGACGCGGCGGCGGCACCCGCCAACGGAGACGGCCCGGAAACCGTCCCCCAAGGGCCGGCGGTGGTCTCGCCGGACCCGGCCAGCGGCCGCGGCGACGATCATGACGGGGCACCGGGCCAGCATCCCGGCAGGTAGCCTGGCCAGGAGATTGTCCGTGTCGACACAGCGGGACACCTCCCGGCTCGCGGGTGCGGACAGCAGGTGATCGCATGCCGTGATCATGAACCGACGTTCCGTGAAAGGTGTTGAGGTGTGGCGTAGAGCCAAGGCCGCGATACGGCGACAGCTGCCCTCAAGACGGCATGCCGAGATGCAGGAGGTCCTCCGGGGCATCCGCAGTGAGCTTCAGCAGCAGCGGCAACAGCAGCGGCAACAGCAACAACAGCAGCAGCAGTACCTGGAGGTGTTCCGCCTCGCCGCGACGCGCGAAGTGTTCCAGGAAGTCGGACAATTCACCGCGGCGCGTCAGCTGAGCTTCGAGCGGACCCTGGAACGCATCACGGACGAGCGGCTGAGCTTCGCGCGTTTCGGCGATGGCGAGCTGCGGATCATGCTGCACCCCGAGTTCGTGCTGCGCTTCCAGCGCTGGTCGCCCGGGCTGGCCGGGGACCTGCGGTCGGTCCTGACCCTGGACGGCTTCGACCCGGAGCGGCTGCTGCTGGGCTTCCCGTTCCCCTACCGCAGCCTGTACTGGTCAGATGTCTGGCTGGACATCTGGCCCGAGTTGAAACCACTGTTGGGCACATCGGTCGAATACGGCAACACCCACGTGTCCCGCCCCATCTTCTTCCAACAGCTCGGTCAGCGCGGTGTGCAGCTGTGGCGCAAGGTGTGGGAGGGGCAGGACGCCTGCGTCGTGACCGGGGAGGGCTCGCGGTTCTGGCTCGCCCCCGAGCTGTTCGACAACCTCGGGTCCACCCGGTACGTGCACTCGACGCCGGTCGACGCCTACGACGACCTGCCCCGCCTCATGGAGGTGCTGGCGGCGGAGGATCCGAATCAGCTCTACCTGGTGGCACTCGGCCCGGCCGGCACCCTGGTCACCGCGTGGCTGGCCCGGATGGGTCGCTGGGCGATCGACGTCGGTCACATCAGCAACAGCTGGGCCAACGTGTTCGCCGGCGCCAAGCGGCCGGAGGCCCTGGAACTGCGCAGGAGCTGACCCGGGTACGCGGGTGCCGCCGCCCGTGGTCGGGGTCGGTTCCCGGCCGGTGGGCATGTCGTACCATTCGCAGCGCTAATCAGCTCGCGGGTGATCGTCGCGCGCGGCGCATCCGCCTGGGCACCCCCGGGGTAGGCCGCGCCGCCGGCCACACCCCCGACCGCCGCGTGGGAAGGGGATTGCCGGGTGGGCGTGACCAGGGCGGCGGCGTCACCGCTGATCGGCCGGGACGTCGAGTGGGTCGCCCTGCTGCGGGCGTTGACGTCGACCCGGCACGGCCCGCAGATCGCGGTGCTCACCGGCGAGCCGGGAATCGGCAAGACCCGGCTGCTCGCTGAGCTGGCCCGGCACGCGGCTGCGGAAGGGTTCCGCACGCTGGCCGGACGGGCTACCGAGTTCGAGCAGGAGGTGCCGCTCGCGCTGGCCGTCGACGCGCTCGACGACCACGTCCGGCGGCACACCGCGGAGATCAGCGGCCAGCTGGAACCCGAAGAGGTACGGCGGCTGGGTGACGTCCTCGCCGGCCTGCGCACCGGGTCCGCCGTCGAGGCCGGCCCCGGCGGCAGCGCCGTCGAACGGTACCGCTGTTTCCGGGCCCTGCGGCGGCTGCTGGAACTGCTGGCCACCCCAACCGGCCTGGTGCTGATCCTGGACGACGTGCACTGGGCGGACCCGGCCTCCGCCGACTTCCTGGAATACGTGCTGCGCCACCCGCCGGCCGGCCCGGTCCTACTGGCGCTGGCGTACCGACCGGCCCAGGTCCCGGCGCGGTTGGCCGCCGCCCTGACCGCCGAGCACGGCGGGCACCTCCACCCCCTGCGGCTCGCCCCGCTGTCCGAACCCGACGTCGCCCGGCTGCTCGGGACCGGCGCGGACGCCCGGCAGGCGCGGCACCTGTACCGGATCAGCGGCGGCAACCCGTTCTACCTCGACGCGCTGCGCCGGGTGGGTACCGCGTCGGTCGGCGCGGACCGCCCGGGGGACGACCTGGAGCTGGGCCTGGCGGAGTTACCGCAGGAGGTGCGGGCCGCGCTGGCGGCGGAGGTGGCGGCGGTCGGCCCCGAGGACCGCCTCGTCGCCTGCGCCGCCGCCGTCTGCGGGTACGAGTTCGAGCCGGCCCAACTCGCGGCGGTCGCGCAGCGGCCGGTGACCGACGTGTTGGCCAGCCTGGACGGGTTGGTGGCCCGCGACGTGCTGCAGGCGGTCACCGGTACCGGTCGGTTCCGGTTCCGGCATCCGGTGGTCCGCCACGTGGTGTACGCCTCGACCGCCGCCGGTTGGCGGCTGGGGGCACACGGGCGGGCGGCGGTGCAGCTGGAGCGGGTGGGAGCCCCGCCCAAAGCACGGGCCCACCACGTCGCCCGCTCCGCCGCCGTGGGCGACACCGCGGCGGCGGTCACCCTGGCGGCGGCGGCGTGGGCGATCGGCGCCCAGGCACCGGCCAGCGCCGTCGAATGGTTGCGGACCGCCCTGCGGCTGCTCCCGGACGGGGCCACGCCGGACGGCCTGCCCGAGCGCGGCGAGCTGCTCACGTATCTGG
>DASVVF010000522.1:0-3342 GCA_036386695.1 Catenuloplanes sp.
AGCCTTCCCGGATCGCCCAGATCTTGTGGCTGTACACGGAGTCGACGCTGATGGTGAGCACCTGGACCCGGTCGTTGGCGTAGTCGCCGAGGTTGTCCCGGATCTGGTGCAGCTCGCCCTGGCAGATGCCGGTGAAGGCCAGCGGGTAGAAGACCAGCAGGACGGCTTTACTCCCCCGGAAGTCGGCGAGTCGGACCTGCTGGTTGTTCTGGTCCTTGAGCAGGAAGTCCGGGGCGTGCGCTCCGACCTCGATCGGCATCTGGGCTCCTCACTACGACGGACGACTCGGTACGGCGGACGCATCACGACGACGGGCACGGCCAACGGCCGGCCGCCGCCGTTCGGGGCGGGGCCGGCCGGAACCGAGGAGGCTTACTTCTTCGTTCGGGCCCCGCGGGGCGCCACCAGCCGGGCACCGGTCCAGTCCTTGCCGGCGTTCACGGTCGAGGTCTGCTGAAGGCCGGCGGTGGGCGCCGACTCGCTGACCTCGCTCGGCTCGACATGCCCCGGCCGGCCGGCCTTGGGTGTCAGCAGCCAGACCACACCGTTGTCGGCCAAGGGGCCGAGGGCGTCGGTGAGCAACTCGAAAAGGTCACCGTCACCGTCGCGATACCACAGCAGCACCGCGTCGACGACCTCGTCGGTGTCCTCGTCGACCAGCTCGCCGCAGCGTTCGGTCAGGGCGTCACGGAGGTCTTCGTCGACGTCGTCGTCGTACCCCATCTCCATGACCACCATGCCCGGCTCGATACCGAACCGGTCCGCCAGGCTCCGTACGCCTTCAGCGGCCTGACCAGCGGTCGCGCTCACGGTCGCGTGCCTCCTCGTCTTCCTGCACTCGGTCTTTCTGCTCACCCACGTCGGCGACGTGGGCGACCCCGGCATCAGCACGACACCGATAGCGCGTAGTCCACACAGTTGTGCGGCTGCGCGCAAGTGGCGCACCGAGTGCCTGGCAATTTACCCCGCCAGCAGCGCTCGGGCACCCTCTGTGATGGCATCTTCCCCGATCAGCACGTGTCGCGCGGCCGGACCGAGGGGGATAAATGCGTCGGTTGAGGCAATCCGCCGCGCGCTGCCGACGTATCCGCCGTCCACCAGGGCGGCGATGACGCCTTCGCTGACCCCGCCGGAGCGGCGGGTCTCGTCGACCACGAGGACCCGCCCGGTGGCCGACGCCTCCCGGACGATGTCGGCGGTGGGCAGCGGCGCCAGCCAGCGCAGGTCGACGACGCGGCTGCCGTACCCCTCGGTGGCCAGCCGGGCGGCGACCCGCAGCGACATCCGGACGCCGTTGCCGTAGGTGATGATGGTCAGGTCCTCCGCGGAGCCGACGCCGTAGGACCGGGCCCGGCCGATCGGGGCGTGGCTGGTGGCCCAGCCGCCGGGGGCGGCGTAGCGGGCGAGCCACTGACCGTCGGCCGGCTCGTAGAGGTCGCGCACGTGGTAGAGGGCGATCGGCTCCAGGAAGACGCAGACGGTCCCGTCCACGGCGGCGCTGGCCAGGCAGGAACGCAGCATCGGGGCGGCGTCGTCGGCCCGGGCCGGTACGGCGAGCACCAGCCCGGGGATGTCGCGCAGGGCGGCGACGGAGTTGTCGTTGTGGAAGTGCCCGCCGAAGCCCTCCTGGTAGGCCAGCCCGGCCACCCGCACCACCATCGGGTTGCGGAAGGCCGTGCGGGAGAAGAACGACAGGGTGGCCGCCTCGCCGCGCAGCTGGTCCTCGGCGGTGTGCAGGTACGCCAGGTACTGGATCTCCGGCACCGGCAGCAGCCCGGTCAGTCCGGCGCCCAGGCCCAGCCCCAGGATGGACGTCTCGTCGAGCAGGGTGTCGAAGACCCGGCTGGAGCCGAACCTGCCGCGCAGGCCCTTGGTGACCCCGTAGACCCCGCCCTTGACCGCGACGTCCTGCCCGAAGACGACCATGCCGGGGTGGGTCAGCATGGCGTCGGCCAGCGTGGCGTTGATCGTCTGGGCCAGGGTCAGCGGTCCGGCCTGCTCCGGGGGGCGCCCGGCGAAGGCCTCGGCGCGGGCGGCGGAACCGGGGCCGGTGGCGCGGGCGGCGGCGTCGGCGACGGCGCGGGCGGCGCGCAGCGGCCGGCGCGGGGCCAGCGGGGCGACCACCTCGGCGGTGCTGGCCAGCTTGGGCTCGGTGATCGTCTCCTCGGCGATCTGCCGGACCCGCCAACCGATCTCGTCGTACCGGGTGATCAGGGTGTGGGGGTCGGTCAGGCCGGCGGCGATCAGCGTGCGGGCGGTGCTGAGCAGCGGGTCGCGGGCCACGTCGCGGGCGATGTCGGCGCCCGGCCGGTAGGCGATCTCGGCGTCCGCGCCGGCGTGGCCCATCAGCCGGACCGTCGACAGGTGCAGCACGGCGGGGCGGCGGTGCCGGCGGACCCATTGGGCGGCGTCCACTGAGGCGTCGTAGGCCTGCACCAGGTCGCAGCCGTCGGCGGCGGTGTAGCGCAGGCCGGGCCGGGCGCGCAGCGTCTCGGCGACCCAGCCGGGCGGCGACGGCACGCTCAGCCCCAGCCCGTTGTCCTCGCAGACGAACAGCACGGGCAGGGCGACGCCGGTCTGCTGGCACCAGCCGGCGGTGTTGAAGGCGACGGTGGCACTGGCGTGGTTGACCGAGGCGTCGCCGAACGAGCAGACCACGATCGCGTCGTCCGGCCACCGGCCGGGTGCCGGGGTGGACCCGGCGGGCTGGTTGCCGGGGCGGCGCTGCGGGGGTGCGGCGTCCGGCGGCTGGTCGGTGGGGCCAGCGGCGGGGGCGGCGGCCACCATGGCCGGTCCCGGGCCGGGCCGGGTCCGGGCGGTGGCGTCGATGCGCCGCAGCCGGTCGATCGCGAAGCCGACCCCGACGGCGCGGGGCAGGTGGGAGGCGATCGTGGAGGTGGTGGGGACGATGTGCAGCGGGGCGCTGCCGAAAACCTTGTGCCGCCCGCCGGCGATCGGGTCGAGAGCGGAGGCGACCACGCCGCGCAGCACATCGCGGATCGCCTCGTCCATGGCGTCGGGCGGCGCGCCGTTGTCGCCGTCGCCGGGGGTGCCCGCCGGCGGGTACACCGGGTCCGCGGCGTCGGCCGCCTGCCTCGCCCGGGCACAGTAGAACGCCCCGGAGCGGTAGTGCAGCAGCGCCGGATCGGTGTGCCGCAGGGCCGCCGCGACGGCGGCGTTGCCCTCGTGTCCGGAGGACCCGATCGTGTAGAAGCCCTCGCCGAAGCTGCGCAGCCAACGCGCGGCCAGGTCCAGGTGCCGGCTGGCCAGTTGGGCGTCGAACAGCTCCAGGGCCCGGGCGCCGGTCAGCGCCGACCCGTCGCGCACCGGCTCGTCCGGCGA
>DASVVF010000523.1:0-8203 GCA_036386695.1 Catenuloplanes sp.
CCGACCACTGTGGTCACTGCGGGCTGGTGACGGTCCGGTAGGCGTCCTCGATACGCGCCGCGAGCGTTACCTCGCCATCGGTGATGGCTCCGCCGTCGCTGGCGCTGACCCGGATCAGGGTCTGTCCGTCCAGCCGCCGGATCTCCGGACGCAGGTGCAGCGCGTCGGCCGCCACCTTGATGCGCTCGGTGAAGGCGGCGTGCTGCGTTTCGTCCAGCGCGAGCGTCCGCTCGATCTGCCGCCCGTCGCGGGTCCAGCCGGCCAGCAGCCCCAGGGCATCGCTAAGGTAGTCACGGCCTGTCCTGCCGCCATTCCACAAAGCACACATCGCGACACCTCCCTTGGCGTCGTTGCCGGCTTGTGGCCAAATCGTCGCCATGTCGTCATGGTCGGTGCCCCATAGTCTTGTCGCTAGGCGGCTGGCGTGTCCACGCCCACATTTGTGTCATCTCCTGCCCTACAGGACGGCGAGGGCAGCCGAACATCCGAATTTTTGGCGCTCCGGCGTCTGGTCCACTCCGAACGGTCCAGTCGGGCCGAGCACTTAAAGTAACTGCGTAACTACGATGGCGCTTGACGTAGTGAGCAATACGGTCAATGAGAGCCTGCGGACCCCACACCGCCAGCACGAGGAGTAAGCGAAAGTGAACCCCGCGGTCTCGAACGGGTCCGGGCGCGAGCGCGCCGCGCGACAACGCCAGATCATCGTCGGCGCCGCCATCATCGTTGGCGGCCGGGTCCTGGCCTGCGCGCGCACCGGCCCCCCCGAGGTCGCCGGCCGGTGGGAGTTCCCCGGCGGCAAGGTCGAGCCGGGCGAGACCGAGACCGAGGCGCTGGCCCGGGAATGCCGCGAAGAGCTCGGGGTCCGCGTCGTGGTCGGCAACCGGGTCGGCGGCGACGTCAGCCTGGCGCACGGCCGGGCCACCCTACGGGTGTACGCGGCCCGCCTGGTCGGCGACGACCAACCGCAGGCGTTGGAGCACTCCGGGATGCGCTGGCTCGCCGTGGACGAACTGACCAGCGTGCCCTGGCTACCCGCCGACGCCCCCATCGTGGCCGCCCTACCGCCGTTCCTGGCCGCCTGACCGGCGCCCCCGCCAGCGGCCTGACGACACTCTGCGGCGGCCTGGCGGCGGCCTGCGGCAGGCTGGGCGGCGGCCTGATGACGGCCCCCGCCGCCCGCCCTGACGGCGGCGGCCCGCCGGCAGGGCCGGCGGGCCGTCACACGCTGCTGTCCGGGTGCCGAGGCGGAGCTAGTGATCCTCGGGTGACCGGTCCCGGTCCCTGGACGGGTGGTGGTACGTGATCCCGTCGACCGGCAGCGGGAACGTCACGTCGTCACCGAACGGTGACGGCGCGGCGGGCCGGTCGAAGGTCAGCTCGCTGAGCGGCAGCTTGCCGTCCGGCCCCACGTCCGGCAGTTGCGGCAGCGGCGCGCTGCGGTGCTGGTTGACCTCGCCCTCAAGCTGGGCGTGGCCGCCGGCCTGGGAGGTGTTGGTCAACGTACCGGGCAGCCCGGCCGCGACCTGATCGGTGCGACCAGTGCCCCCGGCGTGGCCGTTGCCCCCGGCGTGGTCGTTGCCCCCGGTGTGGCCGTTCGCCCCGCCGTGGCCGTGGCCGTCGGAATGCCCCTGGCCGGCCTCCAACTCGTCCCGGCGGAAGATCTTGCGGCCGAGCCAGACCAGCGGGTCGTACCGCCGGTCGACCACGCGTTCCTTCATCGGAATGATCGCGTTGTCAGTGATCTTGATGTGTTCGGGGCAGACCTCGGTGCAGCATTTGGTGATGTTGCAGTAGCCGAGGCCCTGGGACGCCTGGGCGTACTCCTTGCGGTCCTCGCGGGCGTCCAGCGGGTGCATGTCCAGCTCGGCGGCCCGGATGAAGTACCGCGGACCGGCGAACGCCTTCTTGTTCTCCTCGTGGTCGCGCACCACGTGGCAGGTGTTCTGACACAGGAAACACTCGATGCACTTGCGGAACTCCTGCGAGCGCTCGACGTCGACCTGCTGCATCCGGTAGTCGCCCGGCTTGACCCCCGGCGGCGGCGCGAACGCCGGCGTCTCGCGGGCCTTGGTGTAGTTGAACGAGACGTCGGTGACCAGGTCGCGGATCACCGGGAACGCGCGCAGCGGCGTGATCGTGACCGTCTCGTTCTCCTCGAACGTCGACATCCGGGTCATGCAGCTCAGCTTCGGCATGCCGTTGATCTCCATGGAACAGGAGCCGCACTTGCCGGCCTTGCAGTTCCACCGGCAGGCCAGATCCGGGGTCTCGGTGGCCTGCAGGCGGTGGATCACGTCGAGGACCACCTCGCCCTCATTCACCTCGACCTGGAAGTCCTGCAGGTCGCCGCCGGACTCGTCACCGCGCCAGACCCGGAAGTTGCGCTTCCCGCCGGCCTTGCCGGGCTCGCCTGGAAGGCTCTGGGTTGCCATTACTTCTTCGCCTCCTCGGGTGTCGCGTCGGCCACGAGGGCGTCGATCTCCACCAGTTCCTCGTCGGTCAGATACTTGCTGAGCTCCGTACGGTCGAACAGCTGGAGCAGCTCGGGACGCATCCGCGGCAGCCCCTTGCGCTCCAGCACCACCGCGTCGGCGTCGGCGTCCAGCGCGCAGACCAGGTTGACCTGGCGCCACGCCGGCTGCATCGCCGGGTGGTCCTCGCGGGTGTGCCCGCCGCGCGACTCCTCGCGCTCCAGCGCCGCCCGGGCCGTGCACTCCGAGACCACCAGCATGTTGCGCAGGTCCAGGGCCAGGTGCCAGCCCGGGTTGTAACGCCGCCCGCCGGCGGCGCTGACCTGCGCGACGCGCTGCTTGAGTTCCTCGAGGCGCTTGAGCGCGTCGGTCAGCTCGGCCTCGCGCCGGATGATGCCGACCAGGTCACCCATGATCGCCTGCAGGTCCTGCTGCAGGGTGTACGGGTTCTCGCCGGTCGGCCGGTTCAGCGGGGCGAGCGCGGTGCTCACCGCGGTCTCCAGTTCGCTGGCCGTCACCTTCGGGCGCTTGGCCAGGGTGTCGGCGTACGCGGCCGCGTGCTCGCCGGCCCGCTTGCCGAAGACCAGCAGGTCCGACAGCGAGTTGCCGCCGAGGCGGTTGGAACCGTGCATCCCGCCGGAGACCTCGCCGGCGGCGAACAGCCCCTGCACCCGCCCGAACGCGGCGGCGGTGTCCGGGTCGACCTCGACGCCGCCCATCACGTAGTGGCAGGTCGGTCCGACCTCCATCGGCACGGCCGTGATGTCGACGTCGGCCAGCTCCTTGAACTGGTGGTACATCGACGGCAGCCGGCGCCGGATCTCGTCGGCCGAACGCCGGCTGGCGATGTCCAGCAGCACCCCGCCGGCCTTCGTACCCCGCCCGGCCTTGACCTCGCTGTTGATCGCCCGGGCGACCTCGTCGCGGGGGAGCAGCTCGGGCGGACGCCGGTTGTTGTCCGGGTCGTCGTACCAGCGGTCGGCCTCCGCCTCGGTTTCCGCGTACTGCTTGCGGAAGACGTCCGGGACGTAGTTGAACATGAACCGCTTGCCCTCGGAGTTCTTCAGCACCCCGCCGTCGCCACGCACCGACTCGGTGACCAGGATGCCCTTCACCGAGGGCGGCCAGACCATGCCGGTCGGGTGGAACTGCAGGAACTCCATGTTGATCAGGGTGGCGCCGGCCCGCAGCGCGAGCGCGTGCCCGTCGCCGGTGTACTCCCAGGAGTTCGAGGTGACCTTGTACGACCGGCCGACGCCGCCGGTGGCGAGCACCACCGCCGGGGCCTCGAAGAGGACGAAGTCGCCGGACTCGCGGACGTAGCCGAACGCCCCGGCGATCCGGTCGCCGTCGAGCAGGAGCTCGGTGATCGTGGTCTCCGAGAAGACGCGGATCCGCGCGTCGTAGCTGCCGGTGGCCTTGAAGTCCTCCTGCTGCAGCGACACGATCTTCTGCTGCAGGGTGCGGATCAGTTCCAGCCCGGTGCGGTCGCCGACGTGGGCGAGGCGCGGGTACTCGTGACCGCCGAAGTTGCGCTGGGAGATCTTGCCGTCCTTCGTACGGTCGAACAGCGCCCCGTACGTCTCCAGCTCCCAGATCCGCTCCGGCGACTCCTTGGCGTGCAGTTCCGCCATCCGGAAGTTGTTCAGGAACTTGCCGCCGCGCATGGTGTCGCGGAAGTGGACCATCCAGTTGTCGCGGCTGTTGACGTTGCCCATCGCCGCCGCGGCGCCGCCCTCGGCCATCACGGTGTGGGCCTTGCCGAACAGCGACTTGGAGATGATCGCGGTCCGCTTGCCGGCCAGTCGGGCCTCGATCGCCGCGCGCAGGCCGGCACCGCCGGCGCCGATCACGACCACGTCGTAGTGGTGTCGTTCGATTCGCGTTGTCATCTTCACGGGCCCTTTAGTTGATGAACCGCAGGTCGCTGAACCAGCCGGCGGACAGCGCCATGATGTAGAAGTCGGTGACCATGAGCGTGCCCAGGGTGATCCACGCGAGCTGCATGTGCTTCGCGTTCAGCTTGGAGACGAACGTCCACGCGCGGTACCGCACCGGGTGCTTGGAGAAGTGCTTCATCCGGCCGCCGATGATGTGCCGGCACGAGTGGCAGGAGATCGTGTACGCCCACAGCATGATCACGTTGCCGAGCAGCACCAGGTTGCCCAGGCCGAACCCGAAGCCCTGGGGGCTGTGGAAGGCCAGGATCGCGTCGTAGGTGTTGATCAGCGAGATGATCGCGGCGGCGTAGAACGCGTACCGGTGCAGGTTCTGCCCCAGCAGCGGGAACCGGGTCTCGCCGGTGTACTTCTTGTGCCCGTCCGGCACCGCGCACGCCGGCGGCGACAACCAGAAGGCGCGGTAGTACGCCTTGCGGTAGTAGTAGCAGGTCAGCCGGAACAGCAGCAGGAACGGCAGGGTGAACGCCGCCTCCGGGATGATCCACCAGCTCGGCAGGATCGTGCCGAAGTGGGCCGCCTCGGGGATGCACCGGTCGGTGATGCACGGCGAGTAGAACGGGGTGAGGTAGTGGTAGTCCGCCACCCAGTACCACTTGTGCATCAGCACCCGGACCAGGCCGTACGCCAGCCAGGCGCTCAGTCCCAGGAACGTGATCAGGGGTGGGAACCACCACCGGTCGGTCCGCAACGTCTTCGCCGCGATGGCGGCGCGCCCGCGCCCCGCATTCGGCCTCGTTGCCGTCGTCGTCATTCGTGTCTCCCTGACGGTGCCCCAGCGTGCGGGCGGGTGTGTGGGTCGGCGCGTCGGTGCATCAGCCGGCGCGCGGGCACGAACGCCAACCGCAGCCACGCACCGTGCGTCACGTCGGTGGACACGTTACGCCGCGTGTCAGCGGCTTCGTGCGCAAGGGAGTCTCGCGTGTGAACTGCCGGTAACGAAAGCCGTGACGTCACATTCTCCGGCAGTGTGCACAAGGTCACTGCCCGCGTTGCGCCCGTGGCTACAGGTCCGGTGCGGCCAGCCGCCGGATCGCCCCGGCGCAGGCGGCTGGCGACGAGCTGAGCAGGTGGTCGGCGACCGCGACCCCCTGCGGCGAGCGCGGCGGCTGGAAGAACGCGGGGGTACGCGCGGAAGCCTGCCGGTCGAGCGCCTCCGCGTACGTGGTGCGGGCGTCGAGCAACTGCTGCCACCGGGCCATCCGCTGCATGTCACCACCGCGCGGGCCGGGGGCGGACACCGTCGCGTCGGTCAGGTACGGGCGCAGCGCCGCGTTCTCGTCACGGATGGCGGTGGCCCGGCGCGCCGCGTCCGGTGCGGCACCGGGCGGGGCGACCCGGTTGAGCCGCCGCTCCAACTCCAGGCAGGTGGTCTCGCCGCTGGCGGACAGCCGCCGGTTGTCGTGGTGGTCGTCCCGTTCGCGGTCGATCCCGGCCACCACCGCCGCCAGCCCGCCGCAGAGCGCCAGCACCAGCAGCGCCGCGCCGACGGCCACCCCGGCGATGACCCACCGGCGCCGGCGGCGCAACTGTTGCCCGAACCGGCTCCCGCCAAAGGCCGGCGACGCGCCACCCCGTCCACCCCCGCCGCCGGTGCTCCCGCCGCCGCTGCTCCCGGCGGTGCCGAGGCTGCTCCTGGTGGTGCCGGCGTTGTCGGGGTCGCCGCCGGCGCTCCGGGCCCCGGGGTCGATGCCGGGGTCGGTGGCGGAGCCGGGGTCGGCGGCCCGGGCGTCGCGGTCTGCCGGATCACCGGCCGGGAAGGACGAACTGGCGTGGCTCACGCTGCAAGTGAAGCACCGCCGTGCCGCCACGCCCACCCATCAGCCGGACGCACCCCCGGTGAAGTTCCACGACGCCAGGTGCAGCGGCGGTGCGGTCCACCAGGAAGCGCCCCACTTCTCCGGCAGCACCGCGACGGCGGAACCCACCGACCGCACTCCACCGGGCGCCAGCGCCTGCGGATACGACTGGGTGAAGCGCAGGTTGCCCACCGCCGCCGTGATCTCGCCCTGCTCCACCAACCACACCCCGTTGCGGGTCAGACCGGTCACGACCAGGCTTTTCGGGTCCAGCACCCGGGTGTACCAGAAGTCCGTGACCAGCAGGCCCCGTTCCATCCCGGCGACCAGCGCGGCCGTGGCCCGGTCGGTCGCCGGTCCACCCGCGCCGGCGTCCCGGTCCCCGCCAGCGTCCCCGGCCCGGCCATCAGCGTCCCCGGCCCGGTCCCCGCCAGCGTCGTCGGCCCGGCCGCCAGCGTCGTCGGCCCGGCCGCCAGCGTTGCCGGCCCGGTCCCCGCCAGCGTTGCCGGCCCGGCCGGCGTCGGTGTTCCCGGCCGCCGCCAGCCCCAAGTTGGCCGGCAATGGCCCCCAGACGCCGCTACCGGCGACGGCGTGCCCGGTGGACTCCGCGCCGACCTCGGCCGCGGTGCGCCGGTCGTGGCACACCGAACGGGTCACCCCGGCGTCCACCAGCAGCAGCCGACGTTTCGGGGTGCCCTCCGCGTCGAACGGCAGACCCAGCCCGGCGCCCGGGTCGTCGACGATGGTCACCGCGGGATCGAACTGGGCCAGCTCCACCTGTGCGAACGAGCGCCGCTCGGCGTATGCCTTGCCGTTGAAGCCGAAGGACGCCAGGTTCTGCAGCACGTCGGCGACCGCGGTCGGTTCCAGCACCACCTCGTAGCGGCCGGGGGGCAACTCGACCGGGTCGGCGCCAGCCCGGGCCTTGGCCGCGGCCCGGACCCCCAGCGCCGCGCCGTCCAGGTCGGCCAGTCGACTGCTGGCCAGCCGGGCGGTGCCGTCGGCGCCCCGGTCGCGGGCCACCCCGTCCATCGCCGCCTCGGCGGTACGCCCGCTGACGCTCTGCCCGGCTGTGTTCGCGAACGCCGCCGCCCGGTACGTCGTACGGCAGTAGCCCGCGGTCTCCAGGCCGCCGGCCGCGTCGACGAACGCCCGCACCCGCTGCGCCCGCCCGTTCGCGTCGGCCTGCGCGGCCGCCTCGTCGAACCCGCCGGCGTGGGTCAGTGGCTGGGGCGGCGCCAGCCCCGGCCAGCCCGCGTCCGGCGGCAGCAGCCGCGCGCCGCCCACGGTCCGTTCGACCAGGCCGCGCAGACCGTCCGGGCTGATGACGGTGGTGGAGCCGGTCGCCGTACGCCCGTCCAGGTGCAGTCGCAGACGGACCTGGGTGGTGACGTCTGCGACGTTCTGGTGGATCGTCGAATTGGCGAAGCGGGTCAGCGCCTCAGCGGTGTGCAGGACGAACACTTCCGCCTCGCCGGCCGGGCCGGCCACTTCCCGCACCAATTGCACCACCCGACCAGCCAGTTCCAGCTCACTCACCGCGTCCACCTCTCGTTCGCGACTGCGGGGTTCCGCTGCGCTGCACTGCTCGTCACCCGTGTACCCCGACTCGGACGTTGGTGAAGCGGGCCGGGGCCGCCGGGTGGCCGGTGTGCCCGATCTGCCCGGGCTGGCCCTTGCCGCAGTTGGGCGTCCCCCAGGCCACCGTCTCGTTCGACAGCATGTCCATCGAGCGCCAGAACGTCGGACCGATGCCGGTGTACGTGGGGTTACGCAGCATCCGCCCCAGCCGACCGTTCTTCACCTCCCACCCGATCTCGCAGCCGAACTGGAAGTTCAGCCGCCGGTCGTCGATCGACCAGGACCGGTTCAGGTCCATGTACACGCCGTCGTCGGTCGCGGCGATGATCTCCTCCAGGGTGTGCGGCCCGGGTTCCAGGCCGACGTTGGTCATCCGGACCATCGGCAGCCG
>DASVVF010000524.1:0-1753 GCA_036386695.1 Catenuloplanes sp.
ATCTCGCCGTACCCGGCGCCGGCGTACAACGCGATGGCCGCCGGCAGGTAGCCGCCCGTCTCCAGGCGCAGCACCTGGTGACCCGTGGACAGGGCCAACTCCTCCAACGCGGTCAGCAACTGGCGGGCGAGCCCCTGGCCCCGGAAGGCGGGCCGCACGTACATCCGCTTGATCTCCGCGGTCTCAGCGTCGATCGGCTGCACCGCCCCGCATGCCACCGCCCGGCCCTCGACGACCCCCACCAGGTACCGGGCGTCGTCGAGGATCGGGAAGACCTGCCCGTCGACGCCGCCGTCGGCGTCCTGGATCTCCCGCTGCTGGCTGGTGACCAGCGCGGCCAGTTCCGGGTCGGTCAACGCCCGGCTCTCGATCAACACAGTGGACACGATAGCCGGGTCGGTTGGCTGCCAGGTGTCCCTGGGATGGCCTACGCCGGACCGTTCTCCGCCTCCGCGACCGCGCGTTGCCTGCCGTCGACCTGGGCGGGGGCCGTGATGGGACCGCGGACCACGGGGCCGCCCTCGTCGGTCGGCCGCTGCCGGCGGGCCTTGCGCGCCGCCAGCCGTTGCGCGGCGCTGGCCCGACCGCTGGCCTCGGCCAGCCGCTGGTCGGTGCCGCGCGGACCGGCGACGTATTCGCCGGCGGTCGGGAACCAGTCGAACTCGCGCTCGCCGATCCGGACCGCGTTGCTGGGCTCAGCGCCGGCCTTGGCCAGCGCGTCCTCCACACCCAGCCGGGCCAGGCGGTCGGCGAGGTAGCCGACCGCCTCGTCGTTCTCGAAGTCGGTCTGGCGCACCCAGCGCTCCGGCCGCGGACCACGGACCACGAAGACACCTTCGTCGTCGCGTTCGACGGTGAAGCCGGCGTCGTCCACCGCGCGCGGCCGGATCACGATCCGGGTGGCGTCCGGCGGCGGGGCCGCCGCCCGGTGGGCCGCCACCAGCTCGGCCATCGCGTACGTGAGTTCCTTGAGCCCTTCGCGGGTGGCGGCGCTGACCTCGAAGACCCGCAGCCCGCGCGCCTCGATGTCGGGGCGCACGATCTCCGCCAGGTCCCGGGCGTCCGGCACGTCGATCTTGTTGATGGCGACCAGTCGGGGGCGGTCCGTCAGACCGCCGTACTCGGCCAGCTCGGCCTCGATGGCGTCCATGTCGCCGAGCGGGTCGCGGCCCGGTTCCATCGTCGCGCCGTCGAGCACGTGCACCAGGACGGCACACCGTTCGATGTGCCGCAGGAACTCCAACCCCAGCCCCTTGCCGGTGGCCGCCCCCGGGATCAGCCCGGGAACGTCGGCGACGGTGAAGATGGTCTCGCCGGCCTGCACGACACCGAGATTGGGGACCAGGGTGGTGAACGGGTAGTCGGCGATCTTCGGCTTGGCCGCCGACAGCACCGAGATCAGCGACGACTTACCGGCCGACGGAAAACCGACAAGCCCGACGTCGGCGACGCTCTTGAGCTCCAGCACCACGTCGAGCTGGTCACCCGGCTCGCCGAGCTCGGCGAAGCCGGGAGCCTTGCGCCGGGTGTTGGCCAGCGTCGCGTTGCCGCGCCCGCCACGGCCGCCGCGGGCCACCTCGAACGTGGTCCCGGCACCGACCATGTCGGCGAGGACCTCCCCGTCGAGGGTCTGCACCACGGTGCCGTCGGGCACCTTCAGCACCAGGTCGGCGCCGTTGGCGCCGTCCCGGTTGGAACCGGCGCCGCCCTTGCCGTTGGGAGCCTTGACGTGCGGGCGGAAGTGGAAGTCGAG
>DASVVF010000525.1:0-4603 GCA_036386695.1 Catenuloplanes sp.
CCGCAGCCGGTACGCCAGGTACAGGTTGCCGCCGATGACCAGCGCCATGGCCAGGCCCACCGCCAGGAACAGCAGCAACCGGGTGATCAGCACACCGGTGAATACCCCGGTGTAGTTGACCTCGTCGAACCACAGCCAGTCGGTCCACGCCTCGACACCCCAGCCGAGCAGGGTGAAGAGCAGGAAAACCCCGATGAGTACGCCGATCGTGACGCGACCGCGCCGGCTCATCCTCGGGAGGGGACTACTACGCATGACCACGGTTTGCTCCGAACGCTAGGTCCAGTACAACTCCACACTACGGCGTACGTTGACGGGCCGTGTCGCTGCCCGACGCCCGGGCAGGGCGATCGTTATCAGGGCGCCGCGCACAGCGGGGGCTGCCCGCCGGCGCGCAGGGTCTCCAGGGCGGCCAGCGCCTCGTTCAGCGTGGCGACCTTGACCAGTGGCAGCCCGGGACGGGCGTTGCGGACCGCCTCGGCGCAGTTGCCGGCCGGGGTGAGGAAGACGGTGGCCCGGGCGGCCTGCGCGCCGACCAGTTTCTGCGGGATGCCGCCGATCGGCCCGACCCGGCCCAGGTCGTCGATGGTCCCGGTGCCGGCGATGACGCGACCTCCGGTGAGGTCGGCCGGGCGCAGCTTGTCGATGATGCCGAGGCTGAACATCAGACCCGCGCTCGGCCCGCCGATCTTGTCGAGTTCGATGTCGAGCTGGAACGGGTGGGGTTGGCGCGGATCGATCTCGACGCCGATGCGCGGGGGGTCGTCGCTCTTCTCGGACCGGCTGGTGATCGTCGTCGTGCCGGTCTGCTTGCCGCGCCGGTACGCCACGGTCAGGCTGGTGCCGGCCGGCTTGGCCCGGACGAACTCGGTCACCTGGCCGCCGGCGGTGACCGGCTGCCCGTCGACGGCGGTGATCACGTCGCCGGGCTGCAGCCGGCCCTGCGACGGCCCGTCGGGCACCACCTTGACCACAGTGACCTCCACCGGGTAGCCCAGCTGCCGCAACGCGGCGGTCTCAGCGGTGCTCTGCGAGGCCTTGAAGTCCTCGGCGTTGCGCTGCTCGACCTGCTTCTCGCTCTGGTTCGGCGGGTAGACCAGTTCGCGGGGCACCACGGCGTCCTCGTCGCTGATCCAGCCCCGGATGGCCCACAGCAGTTCCACCTTCGACTGCACCCCGACGGTGGTCAGCCGCAGCTGCCCGGTCGAGGCGGAGGTGGCCGTCCCGGTGATGTTGATCACCTGTTTGCCCTTGTCGGTGCCCAGGGTGTCGACGGTGGGACCCGGCTTGAGCACGACGTACGGAATCGGGGTGGTCACCACGCCCAGCGCCAGCAGGGCGGTGAACAGCGCGCCGAGCAGAACTGTGACACCGCGACGTTTCATGCGGCGAGCGTACCGACGCGGCGCCGTTCTCTCTGAGCGGACACCGTCGGTGCTCCAGGGGCCCGACACGCGCGTACCGTTGACGTCGTGCCCGATATCCCGTTCGGCTTCTCCCTGCCGGGCGCTCAGCCGCCCGACCCCACCGATCCGCAGCAGATGCAGCAGTTCATGGCTCAGCTGCAGCAGCTGCTCGCCGCACCCGGCAGTGGTCCGGTCAACTGGGACCTCGCCCGTCAGGTCGCGGTGAGCCAGCTCGCCGCCGCGGGCGACCCGGCGGTGACCATCTACGAGCGCAACGCCGTCACCGAGGCCCTGCGGCTGGCCGATCTGTGGCTGGAGCCGGCCTCGGCACTGCCGTCCGGCCTGCGGACCGTGGCCGCGTGGAACCGCAACGAGTGGATCTTCAACACCCTCGACGTGTGGAAGAAGCTCTGCGACCCGGTCGCCGCGCGGATGGTCGGGGCGATGGGCGACCTCGTGCCGGAGGAGGCCCGCGCCCAACTGGGCCCGATGCAGGCGATGGTCGCCACGCTGGGCGGCGCGCTGTTCGGCGGGCAGCTCGGGCAGGCGTTGGGTTCGCTCGCCAGCGAGGTGCTCTCGGCCGGCGACATCGGTCTGCCGCTCGGGCCGGCGGGCACGGCGGCGCTGGTCCCGGTGAACATCGCCGCGTACGGCAAGGGCCTGGAGCTGCCGGAGGACGAGGTCCGGCTGTACGTGGCCCTGCGCGAGGCCGCCCACCAGCGACTCTTCGGGCACGTCCCCTGGTTGCGCGGGCATGTGCTCGGCGCGGTCGAGGCCTACTCGGCGGGCATCACGGTCAACCGTGAGGCGATCGAGGAGGCGATGACCCGGGTCGACCCGATGAACCCGGAGTCGATGCAGGATCTGGCGCTGGAGGGCATCTTCACACCCGAGGACTCGCCGGCGCAGCAGGCCGCCCTGGCCCGGTTGGAGACGGCGTTGGCCCTGGTCGAGGGCTGGGTGTGCCATGTCGTCGACAGCGCGGGCACCGACCGGCTGCCGAGCGTCATCCCGCTGGGCGAGGCGTTCCGCCGCCGGCGGGCGGCCGGCGGCCCGGCCGAGCAGACCTTCGCCGCCCTGGTCGGTCTGGAGCTGCGGCCCCGCCGGCTGCGGGAGGCCACCGCCCTGTGGGCGGCGGTCGCCGAGCACCGGGGCGTAGCCGGACGCGACGCTGTGTGGGGGCATCCGGACCTGCTGCCGTCGAACGACGACTTCGCCGACCCGGCCGGCTTCGCCCGCTCCCAGTCCGACTTCGACCTCGGCGAGCTGGACGACCTCGGCTGAGCCGGCGCGCCGGCTCGGGTTTCAGCCGCCGAGCAGCGCCCGGGTGGTGTCCCACCCCTCGACGGCCTGATCGAGGGTGGCCAGGTCCTGCGGCCCGCGTAACCGCCGCCACACCGGCGCGACCGCCACGTCGCCGGGCTCCGGCGCCGGCCGGCGTAGCTGCGCCGGCGAGCCGCCGTCGAGGTCGTGTTCGGGTAGCCAGGCCGGTACCGGCAGCCGGGCGGCCACCCCGAGCAGCCCGGCGTCACCCGCACCGGCCGCCGCCACGGACACCGGACGGCTGGTCAGCGGGCGCAGCAGCTTGCCGATGGTCAACCCCGGCACGTCGGCGGCGTCGCCGGCGATGACCGCGGCCTGGTCGAAGCCGTCGCGGTGGGCGGCGGCCAGGGCGGCGTTGACGCTCAGCGTGGGTATCTCGTAGATCGGCATGCCCGGCCAGGCGACCGCGTCGGCGAGTGGCCGGTCGGCCGGTACGACGGCGATCGCGGGCTCCACCTCGGCCAGTGTGGCGAGCAGGTCCACCACGTCCTCGGCCAGCGCCGCGCGCCAGGCCCCCGGGTCGACTCCGGGTGGGTGCCAGGGCACCGGTACCAACATGGCGATCACCGCGCGACGGGGCACCCCCTGAGGTTAGTCACCGCCTGACCACCCCGGCACGGCAGGCGGCCCCGCCGGCGGATCGCGATCCGCTCAGTCCTCGCCCAACACCAGCCCGGTGCTGGCGGAGACACCTTCCAGATAGCCCCGGGCCCGTTCGGTCTTCGGGTAGCGCCCGACCAGGTCCCAGAAGCGGGCGTTGTGGCTGGGCACGACGAGATGGGCCAACTCGTGCAGCAGGACGTAGTCGATCACCCAGTCCGGCATCTCCTGGATCCGGTGCGAGATGCGGATGCTGTGGTCGGTCGGTGTGCACGACCCCCACCGGCCGTTCTGGTTGGTGACCCACCGGACGCTGGCCGGCACCGCGCGCTCGCCGTACTCCGGGAGGTAACGGCCGATCAGGCGACGCGCGCGGACGAGCAGTTCCTGGTCGGTACGGCGGATGCGCTCCTCGCGGGCCGCGAGGCGGGCCAGCATCCGGTCGACCCACTCGCTCTCCTCGGCGCGGGAGAACTGGTCCGGGATGAGGACGACGACGCGCTCGCCGTCCCGGTACGCGGACACCGTCCTGCGCCGGCGCGGGCTGCGCCGCACCTCGACGACCGGCTTGCGCGCCCCAGCCATTATCGACCCGCGCAGCCCCGGGTTACGTTCACGTTTGGCACGCTAATGCCATGGGGCCAGGGGACCGCAAGTGCCAACCGGACGACACGCAGCAGTTCATCCCTGTTTCGCCTGTGGTGTCGGAAAAAAAGTCGTGAGCCCTCAGCCTACTCGGGTGACGGCGCTCGTGGCCCCGATGGGGTGTGCCGTCCGGAACAGCGCCAGTCAGGCGTTTGCGCACAGCCTGCACGGTTTCCCCGGCGTGTCTGCGCCAAACTAATGCAAACCCGGCAATACGGCAGGCACACTCACGACGTCGAGCCAGAGTTCGACGCTTCGCTGACATGGAACCAGCCCGACCTGGGTAGGGACCGCGCCGTGCGGCGACCACAACCGTGGCCGCGGAACAGACCGAGCACCGACCGCCCCGCGGCCACCAGCTGCGGAGCAGGGGCCGGGCCGACCCGGCCGATAACAATGAGGAGGGTGACGTGGCCGACAACATGTACAACGGCTACTGCGTGAAGTGCAAGGAGAAGCGCGATTTCGAGGGCACGGTCGAGGTATCCAAGACCGGCATGAACATGGCCAAGGGCAAGTGCCCGGTGTGCGGCACGACAGTGAACCGCATCCTGGGCAAGGCGAAGGTCTGATCTCGCGCATCGAGCGGGGAGGGGCAGCCAGCACGGCTGCCCCTCCCCGCTCGTCCG
>DASVVF010000526.1:0-1852 GCA_036386695.1 Catenuloplanes sp.
AAGCCGCCGGCCACCCGCGGCCCGCTGCCCTTCCTCGGGCGGCACACCGAGATCGAGCTGATTCTCTCCACCGAGCCCGTACCGGTGATCCACATCGTCGGCCCGGGCGGCGCCGGCAAGTCGGCGCTCCTGGCCGAGGTGCGGCGGCGCGCCCCCGACCGGGTGGGCGTCGGTCGGGGCCCGGGCTCCGCCGGGGCCGTGCGGTTGGCCTGGCTGCGCTCCGCGCTGGTCGACCTCGGTGCCCACCCGGACCAGCTCGGCATCCTGGACCGGGCGATGACCGAACGGCGGGCCCTCTCGCCGGCCGAACTCGAACTGGTCTCCGCCGCCCTGCGCCCCGCCGAGCCCCTGGTCCTGGCCGTCGACGACGCGCAGGACCTCGACGACGACAGCGTCACCGAACTGGCCTGGCTCGGGCAGCGGTGCCCGCTGCTGTGCGTCACCCTCGCCTACCGGTACCCGTCGGCCATCGCCGGGCGCCCGGTGGCCGGGCTGGGCACCGGGCTGGTGCTGCGGCTCGCCCCGCTCACCAGCACCGAGCTGGAGCCGGTCGGGGAGCCCGGGCTGGCCGAGCAGACCGGTGGAATCCCGGCACTGGTCGCCGCGGCCCGCCGCGCCCCGGAGGTGGCCGCCTCGGTCGCCATGGAGATCGCCCGGCTGCGGACCCGGTGGATGCCGGAGAAGGCCTGGGAGATCCTGCGGCTGTGCGCCACCCTCGGCTCGCTGCGGGTGGGCGAACTCAGCGCACTCACCGGGCTGCCGCTGACCGATGTGCTGACCAGCGTGGACCAGCTGGTCCACGCGCACCTGCTGACCGAGGGTCCGGGCGGGCACGTCCGGCACCGCAGCACCCTGATCCGCGCGGCCGTGGCCGAGCAGGTTTCCAGCGCACACGGCATCCACCTACGGGAACGCCTCGCCGCCTCCGGCGAGTGAGCCACCGGCGACCCCGGGCCGGGGCCCGCTGCCGGCGGCGAACCGCCACCGGCAGCGGGCACTGACCGCGGCGGATGCTGACTGCCGCGGCTGGCCGTGGACGAGACGCTCACCGACTCCCCCGGCGGACGTCTCCGCCCGGGGCGCTGCCGGCAGCACCGGCGGGCGTCTCGTCCGTACCATCGCCATGCCCGCTCGGGTCTGCCCAACGCCAGGAGCCGGGGGAGCTGCTCGCCGCGGACGTTCCCCACACGGGAGGCGATGCCATCCTGGGTGGATCTACCTGGCGCCGCCGCCCCCCGGACGACGATGCCGGGGTGAACAATCCGCGAGGCACCTGTGGCCCGGCTCTGGTCCGGCTGAAGCGCGGCCGGCGAGGCGGTCACGCCGCCGGGTCCGGGCCGCGCCACCCCATCGGTACGGCCCACACCAGCACCACCGGTGATACTCGACGGCATGGCCCTGCTCTGCGAGCCGTACCTGCTGGACCCCCGGCCCACCGGGGTACACGTGGCCTGGCACACCGGGCGACCCGGCACCCGGCACGCCGTGCTGGTCGGCCCGGCGGTGGCCGCGATGAGCGACCGGCAGGCCGCCGACACCACCGGCGACGGCCCGGGGTGGCGGCTGTTCCCGGCCGACACCATCAGGCTGTCGCGCACCCGCGAGGACGCCGCTACCGTCGCCGGGGGCCAGCCGCCCACCGGCCCGACGCGCCGACCGGTGCATCGGCACCTGGCCCAGGTCACCGGGCTGGCGGCCGGCCGCTCACCGTACCGGGTGATCTCCGTGGACGGCGCCGAGGTCACCGTCTCGGCGACCTACACGCTGGCCCCGGCTGCCCCAGCCGGATCGCCGGTACGGCTGCTGCTCAGCAGCGACCACCAACTCAAACCGATGGTGCCGGCCAACATCG
>DASVVF010000527.1:0-2467 GCA_036386695.1 Catenuloplanes sp.
GTGTGCAGCAGCTGGTTGCCGGTGGCGCTGACCCAGTCCCGGTCCGGCTGGGCCATCGCGAACGGGCTGGCCGGGTTGGCCAACACCAGGTGGTAGACCAACCCGGTGATCGTGATGTACAAGGTCACCGCCCCCTGCAGCACCGGCGAGGGCTCGACGTCCCCCCGGCGGGCGCGCCCGGTCGCGTACGCGGCGAACAGCGCGACCGCGAGGTTGCTCTGAATGGTGAAGTACGGCAGCAGCCCGAGAATCGTCGGCGGGCCGAGCGCGGTGAAGATGATCCCGGTCAGCGCCGACACCACGATGGCGACCCGGAGCACCATCACGAGTCGTGGATCCCGCAGCTTCATGGCCGAAAAGTTACCAGTCGGTACGCCGCCTCTCACCCGTGGCGACGTGCCCGCCCCCGCTGACTAGGCTGGCCCGGTGACGTACCGCTTGCCCGCCGCCCGCCTGCTCCTCGGCCGCGTGCCCGCCGGCCGCCTGCCCGCCGCCCGCCTGCCCGCCGGCCCCCTGGTCCCCGCCCGCCGGCCCGCCGGCCGCCTGCCCGCCCGCCCCCGATGAACGGCCCGCTGTCCACCGCGACGGTCGTCGTGTCGCTGCTGGTCGCCGCCTGGTGCGCGGTCGACGCCGTGCGGGACCGCCCGCCCAGCCGTGGACTGCTCGCCGCCGTCTGGGTCGTGGAGGCGGTCGCGGTGGCTCTCGTGGGGACGGCCGTGCTCAGCATCCTCGCCGGCGACCGGCCGGCTGAGGTGGAAACCTTCCTCGGCTATGTGATCACCTTCGTCAGCATCCCGGTGACCGGCTGGGTCCTGGCCCGGATGGAACCGACCCGCTGGGGCGCGGTCACCCTCGGGGTCGCCCTGCTCGTCATGCCGGTGCTAGTGCTGCGACTGCAACAGCTGTGGGCAGGCCCCGGTGCCTGACCCACCCCAAGCCGGCCCACCCCGCGACCCCCAGACACCCCGCGACCCCCAGACACCCCGCGACCTGCGGCCAGCCCGCGCCGGGCAACCCCGTGCCGGGGCGATCGAAGACTTCCGGGCCGGTCGGGCGCGGCCGACCAACGCCGGGCCAGGCCGCGTCCTGGTCGCGTTGTACGGGCTGTTCGCCGTCGCGGCCGGCGCTCGGGCCGGCGTGCAGATCGCCACCCGCTTCGCCGAGGCGCCGCTGGCCTACCTGCTGTCCGCGCTGGCCGCCGCCGTCTACGTGATCGCCGCCATCGGCCTTGCCCTCAGCGGCCCGCTCGGCCGGCGGATCGCCCTGATCAGTTGCACCGTCGAACTCGTCGGGGTCCTGGCAGTCGGGACGGCCAGCGTGCTCGACCCGGCCGTCTTCCCGGACGACACCGTCTGGTCCGGCTACGGGCGCGGATACGGCTTCGTCCCGCTGATCCTGCCGGTGGTCGGCCTGTACTGGCTGCGCCGCAGCCGTGCCTCGATGCCCCGGCCCAGCCACTCGAACTAACGTCACCACGCGCGTACTCAGGCTCGCCGGACCGTCGCCATCGGCGGGCGCCACGCGGTTGGCTGCTCCGCTACTGTCGCGGCGTGGTGAATCAGGCCCTTCTGGCGTCCGGCCGAGACGCTGATGTCTTCGCCATCGGTGATCGACGCGTCCTTCGACGCTATCGCGAAGGTGGCGATGTGACGGCTGAGGCCGCAGTCATGTCCTATGTGGCGGGTCTGGGATTCCCTGTCCCCGCGGTTTACCAGGCGGGAGGGGCCGACCTCGTCATGGAGCGACTGGACGGGCCTACCATGCTGGCGGCGCTGTTGACCGGTCAGCTCGATGCCATCGAAGCCGCCGGTTGTCTGGCAGATCTTCATCACCGGCTGCATGCGTTGCCGCCCCGGCTCAGCGAATGCCACAACGTGCGGATTCTGCACTTGGACCTGCACCCGGAGAACATCATGCTGACCCCACGAGGTCCGGTGGTCATCGACTGGCGCAACGCCACGGAGGGACCGGCGGATCTCGATGTCGCGCTCTCCGCGGTCATCCTCGCCCAGGTGGCCGCTGAGCAGGAGCATCCTCTGGCGTCACTGGCAGCAACGCTGTTAACTGCTTTCCTCGACCGCGTCGGCGACGGCCTGCTCACCGTGCTGGGCGACGCCGTAGCGATACGGCGGAATGACCCGGCACTCACCTCCGGTGAGCGGGAGCGGCTCGACGCCGCAGCCGTTCTCATCACTGGTCACTAGTAAGACAGGACGCCGGAGTGGCGGGGCGCAAGCAGATGCCGCCGACTCGCGCGCACGGCGGTCAGCCCACCCGAGTTCAGCACGGACCCGCCTGCTGGTGTGTCGTTGGCGGATTCATGCCGCTAGTTTCGTTGGTGGTAGGTGTTGCGGCGGGGTCGTTGGTGCGGGTCGATGAACTGCGGGGGGATGAATTCGGGTAGTCCGTCGTGGCCGAGGCGGACGGTCCACCGGGTGTGGTGGATGACCCGGTGGTGGTGGCGGCA
>DASVVF010000528.1:0-5660 GCA_036386695.1 Catenuloplanes sp.
GGGCGGCGTACGACGCGATCCGGTTGGAGCTGACCGGCTGAGGCGGCCGGTAGGGTGCAATCATCCCCCCTGCGAGGTGTCCGCATGACCGCCACCATCCGGCCGTACCGGTCCACCGACCGGGCTGCGCTCTACGACATCTGCGTGCGCACCGGGTACCAGGGCGGCGACTCACGGCAGGTCTACCCCGACCCGGAGCTGCTGCCGAGCATTTTCGCGCGGCCGTACGTCGCACTGGAGCCGGACCTGGCCTTCGTGCTCGACAACGGGCAGCGCGCGGTGGGCTACATCCTGGGTACGGCGGACACGGTGGCCTTCGTCGAGGCGTACCGCACCCGGTGGCTCCCCGGGCTCCTCGACCGGTACCCGCCGCCCACCACGACACCGGGCACCCCCACCGAGCGGATGGTCGCGACCCTGCACGCCCCGGACCGCATGATCGTGCCGGAGCTCGCCGACTACCCGGCCCACCTGCACATCGATCTGCTCCCGCCGTACCAGCGGGCGGGCCACGGGCGGGCGCTGATGACCCGGTTCCTGGCCGCGCTGCGCGATGCCGGCGTGCCGGCCGTACATCTGGGAATGGCCCCGGCCAACACCGCCGCCCGGGCCTTCTACGACCGGCTCGGGTTCCATGAGATAGCCGTGCCCGACGCCGGACAGGTCACCTACCTGGGCCGGTCGACCGACCCCGGCCGGCCGCCCGCGCGGTGAATCCGACCCGATGCACCGGTCGCCGGGTCTTATGGGTAGGGTTGGCAACAATCCAATTCTGGAAGGGCACCCGGCGCCGGTTGACAACCGTCGGGCTTCGCGCCACCGAGCGCACTGCACCTGCCGCCCCAGCCCTTGTATGGGAGCCTTCACATGAGCGACGCCAGCCCCGCCACCGGTACCCGCCGTAACACGGCAGCGACCGACCCGGAAGGTGGCCTGTTCCGGGCAGTGCCGGAGGCCGACGTGGCCGAGGAGCGGCAGCAGGTCGTGGACGACAGCGCCGCCGCGATGGAACGCCTGCGGCTGCCGTTCGACGTGAACCCGGCCGACGCGGTGGAGCAGCAGCAGGCCGTCCCGTACGACGAGGACGACTACCGCTGAGCCGCGCGCTCGGCCGCACCACCGGGTGAGCTGTGCCCCCGCACGGTGCCGGCGGTGCGGGGCGCGCGCTCAGGCGATGGCCTGCCACCACCCGTCGACCGAGGGTGCGGCGGCCACGTCGATCCGCTCCCCCGGCCGTGGTACGGCCAGCCGCACGTCGCGTTCCTTGGCGGCCCGCCACACCCGGTCGACCGGCTCCGCCCAGTCGTGCAACGCCAGGGTGAACGTGCCCCAGTGCACCGGGATCATCAACCCGCCCCGCACGTCCAGGTGGGCGGCGACCCCGTCCTCCGGCGTCATGTGGATGTCCGGCCAGGCGGCGCCGTACGCGCCGATCTGCACCAGCGTCGCGTCGAACGGCCCGTGGGTGGCCCCGATCTCGGCGAAGCCGGGAAAGTAGCCGGTGTCGCCGCAGTAGAAGACCATGTGTGCCCGGCCGGCGAACACCCAGGACGCCCACAGCGTGTCGTCCCGGTTGAACGCCCGCCCGGAGAAGTGCCGGGCCGGCGCCGCGATGAAGTCAATCCCCGCCACGGTGGCGCTCTCGTGCCAGTCGAGCTCCACGATCCGCGCCGCCGGCACCCCCCACCGTTCCAGGTGGGCCCCGACACCCAGCGGCACCAGGAACGACGCGGCCTGCAGATCCACCAGGCTGCGGATGGTGTCCATGTCCAGGTGGTCGTAGTGGTCGTGCGAGATGACCACCACGTCCAGTGGCGGCAACCGGTTCAACGCCACCGGTGGCTGGTGCAGCCGGCGCGGCCCGACCAGCCGCGACGGCGAGCAGCGCTCGCTCCACACCGGGTCGAGCAGCACCCGCCGACCTTCGATCTCCACCAACGCCGACGAGTGCCCGTACCAGGTGACGTAGAGCCCGTCCGGGTCGGTGCCGCCGGCCGGCGCGGTCACCACCGGGATCGGGGCGGACGGGTGCCGGCGCTCGCGGTCGGTCAGCGCCGCGGCGAGCAACCGTGGCGCCGAGCCGGGCGGCACGACGGTGGCGGGCACCGTGTTGCGGAAGGCGCCGTCGCGGAACTGCGGGGACTGCCGGACCCGGGCGCCGCGCGCCCCGGACGGCCGGGCGCCGAGCGCGGCCGGGATGTCGCGTACCGCCCAGCCGGCGGCCGCGGCGGCCAACGCCGCCGCCACCATGGATCCGGTACGCCCGTTGCGCCCGCCTGTCTGCTTCGCCATGCCGCGTCGACCTCTCGTCGGTTTCCCGGGCCCGTCCGGTTCACGATGTCACCAAGTGTGACGGTGCCGACGCCATGGTGCCAGCCGACCGGCGCCCGCCGCGCACCGCACCACCGGCAGCGCTGTCACAGCAGCCCGGCCAGCTTGTACAGCACCAGGGAGCCGGCCACCGCCACGTTCAGGCTGTGCCCGGTGCCGACCATCGGGATCTCCACCGCCGCGTCGAGCAGGTCCAGTGCCTCCGGCGGGATACCGGTGGACTCGTGACCCAGCACCGCGATGGTGCGCCGCCGGGCGGGGGGCAGGTCGGCCAGCCGCAGGGCCTCGTCCGCCAGTTCCACCCCGAGCACCCCGGCCCCGGCCGCCCGCTGGTCGGTCAGCCACCGGAGCGGGTCACCGACCCGGTGTACGCAGCCGGGCCGGCGCAGCGTGTTGCCGCGGTCGATGGCCTCGTCGACCCACCGGAACGCGGGCACCGCCAGACAGGCCCCGACGGCGTCGCAGGTGCGCAGCAGGGTGCCCAGATTCGCCCCGTGCATCGGCCAGAGCGGGGCGGCGACCAGATGGCCCCAACAGCGGTGGGCCCGGGGGCGGCGGGCGGTGCGCAGTTCGCGACGGGGGCGGACCCGGATGGCCGGGCTCACCGGCGGCCGGCGCCTCCGCCGAGGGTGTTTCGCTGCATGGTGTGGTGTGCTTCAGCGGCGCACACGGGCCATCGACGAGGGTAGGACGGACAGTGTACCGACGTGATCAGCGTGGGCGATACCCTCATCGCGGTGATCACGGGCGACTACGGTTCGTAGGTGGGCGGGCGGCCCGTAGGCGCCGGCGGCCTGCATCCCGGCGCCACCCGCGTACGGTCACCGCGAACCCCCGAACGGGAGCAGACATGGACGTGCAGCGACTCCAGGCGCAACACCAGCTGATCGTGCGCCAGCGCGTGCGACTGATGGTCAACCAGTACGAGGTCCGGGCTACGGGGCCGGACGGGTCCGAGGGCGAGTTGGTCGCCTTCGCCCAGCAGAAGCGGATGGCCTTCCGCGAGCAGGTGACGCTCTACACCGATGACACCAAGCGCGAGGCGGTGCTGGGTTTCAAGGCCCGCCAGGTCATGGACCTCGGTGCCACCTACGACATCACCGACGCGGGCGGCACGTCGATCGGGTCGTTCCGCAAGGATTTCAAGCAGTCCCTGCTGCGCTCGACCTGGCACGTCGAGCAGCCCGGCGTCGGGGTGCTCACCGGTCAGGAGACGAACCTGGCGGTCGCCCTGCTGCGCCGGTTCGTCGACAGCCTGTCCTGGTTGCCGTACCACTTCGACTTCGTCCTCACCGGGCAGCCGGCCTTCTCGGTGGTCAAGAAGTGGGGCCTGCGCGACAGGTACGTGGTCACGGTGCACGACCCGCGGCTGGACCGGCGGGTGGTCATCGCCATGGCCGTCGGCCTGGACGCCCTGCAGGGCCGCTGAGCCCAGGCGGATCATGCACCAGCCGGCCGATCCTCGCACCCGCCGCCTCTTCGGCACCGGGACGGTGGCCCCGGGTGACCTGGCCGCCAACCCGTTCCGGGTGGATCGGGACCGGATCGTCAGCTCGCCGTTCTTCGCCCGGCTGGGCGGGGTGACCCAGGTGATCAGCCCGGGGGGCGGCGGGCTGCTGGTGCACAACCGGCTGACCCACAGCCTCAAGGTCGCCCAGGTCGGACGGGCGGTCGCCGAGCGGCTGGTCGCCGACGGGCGGTACGCGGCCCTGCTGGACCGGCTCGGCGGCTGCGACCCGGACGTGGTGGAGGCGGCGGCACTGGCCCACGACCTGGGCCACCCGCCGTTCGGTCATCTGGGAGAGCGGGTGCTCGACCAGCTGGCCCGGCACCGGTTGCGGCTACCGGACGGCTTCGAGGGCAACGCCCAGTCGTACCGGATCGTCACCAGCACGGTGATCCGGGGGACGTCGACCATCGGCCTGGACCTGACCGCCGCGGTGCGGGCGGCGATCCTGAAGTACCCGTGGACCCGGCTGGGGTACCCCACTCCGCATCCGCGTCATCTCGACCCGGCGCCGCGCGGGGCGGCCGCGCCACCCGACGACCCGGGCAGCGGGTCGGCGAAGTTCGGGGCGTACTCCACTGAGCTCGATGATGTCCGGCAGGCCCGCGAGCCGTTCGTCGGGCGGCTCGCCGACTGGCAGCAGACCGTCGAGGCGTCCATCATGGACACTGCCGACGACATCGCGTACGCCATCCACGACGTCGAGGACTTCCATCGGGTCGGGGTGTTGCAGCAGGGCTCGGTGGCGGCCGAACTGATGGCCTGGCAACGGGAGGCCGCGGCGCTGCGCGAACTGCCCGATCCGGACCTGGACGCGCAGGTCCGCCGGCCGGGTCGCTCGATCGAGCGGCTACGCCGCCAACTGCACCGCAAGGACGCCTGGATCAGCGACGACGAGGCGTTCGCGGCCGCGGTCGAACAGGTCCGCCGGGAGCTGGTCGACGGGCTGCTGGCGGCGCCGTTCGACGGCTCGATCGAAGCTGAGCAGTCGGTGGCGCAGTTCTCGGCGCAGTGGACCCGGCGTCTGGTGGACGCCATCGGGGTGGTGCCACGACCGGTGGTGCGCGCGGGGCACGTCCAGCTGGCGGTGGCGCAGTGGCACGAGGTCCAGGTGCTCAAGTTCGTCCACCACCGGTTCGTGCTGGCCCGCCCGGACCTGGCGCTGCACCAGCGTGGGCAGGCGCGGCTGCTGGGCACGCTGGCGCAGGCGCTGATGGCCTGGCTGGTCGACCCGGAGGAGGAGGCCCGCCTTCCCCGGCGGCTGCACGACCTGGTGGAGCTGGCCGAGGCCGAGTTGCCGCCATCGACGGCCGAGCGCGCCGAGCGGGCCCGCGGTCGGGCGATCATCGATTTTGTCGCCTCGCTCTCCGACAGCCAGGCGGTGGCGCTGCTCGACGCCCTGTCCGGTCGCTCCCGGCAGCTGTGGACCGACGCGTTCGTGCTGTGAAACCCGCCCGCCGGTTACCTTGCCGCTGGCTGCTGCATCGGTGTAAGCATGTAATCAGGTAAGCGAGTAACTGGGAGGTACCCCTCATGCGCTTCCGACCCACCCCGCCCGGGGCCCGCACCGAACCCCCACCCGCCGACGACGCGACCGGCTGGATCACCGGAGCGATTCCGGACGGCTGGTTCACCGAGCCGCCGGAGACCGTCATCGACCGGGACGAGATCGTCATCTGGGGACGGCTGACCCCGCCGGAACTCGCCCCGGACGCCACTGACGCCGACCGCGCCGCCGCCGAGGCCGGCCGCATCGCCCAGTACCGCGAGGACACCCGCGATCGGCGCATCAAGGTCGCCCAACAGGTCGAGCACCGCTACC
>DASVVF010000529.1:0-4093 GCA_036386695.1 Catenuloplanes sp.
GACGCGCTTGCCTATACCCGCCGCATCATGGTCAACCTGCACACCGACTGGTTGCGGCGCATGCCGTGGTTGGAGCGTTCCGGGGCCCAGGTGCCCGACCGGCAGAGCCGCACCGACGACCACAGCACCGTCGAGACACGAATGGCCCTGGTGGCCGCGCTGCAGTCGCTGAGCCGGCGGGAGCGCGCCACCGTGGTGCTGCGCTACTACGTCGATCTCTCCGAGGCCGAGACCGCGCACCTGCTCGGGGTCAGCGTCGGCACGGTCAAGTCCGTGTGTTCACGGGCTCTGCGCAAGCTGCGCGTCGACCCGGCACTGGACAGCACCTTGACCGTCAGCGCTCTCGGCGTCTCGTCATGACACTCGATCGACAGGGGAACCCACAGATGATCCACCACGCGAGACCCGATGACATCGCCGGCCTGCTGAACGCCGCCGCCGAGCTGGCTCCGGCCGACCTCGGCTCGGACCTCGGCGAGATCCGCCGGCGTGGCCGACGGCGTAACCGGACCCGGCGGGCGGCCACCGCCTGCGCCGGCGTGGTCACCGCTGCGACGATCGTCGCCGGCACCGCGGCCGCGACCGGCACGTTCTCCGGCACGGGCGGGCCGGCCGGCCCTACCCAGCATCAGGTGGGCGCCCCGGCGGTGCCGGGCGCGGGCCTGCCCACCGCCGACCCGTCCCGCGCCGTGCCGCCCGCGAACGCGCCGGCCGAGCCGCCCGCGGGCATGTTCTCCGGCACCCCGATCGGTGAGCTGATCAAGACCGACACCGCCCACTCCGGCGGCAAGCTGACCCTGTGGTTCAGCGAATCCGCCGCCGGCGACGGCCGCCTGCACCTGTCGCTCGGCGCCCGGGACGCCAAGGGCGAACTGCGCAGCTTCGGCTCCGCGGTCGCCGCCAGCCGCCGGACCGCTGGGCCGGGCTTCAAGGCCGCGTACGGCGCGGTCAACGGCGACTCGGAACCCCGGGACTACGCCCTTGTCGGCATCGTCGTGGGTGACGTGGCCCGGGTCACGCTCACCGTCGACGGCAAGCCCCGCACGGCCCACGTCGCGACGTGGTCCGAGGACCCCCGGGTGCACGCCTGGTGGGTGCTCGGCGACAAGCTGGACCGCTGGCCCGACAAGTCCCAGCAGCTGAAGGGCGAGGTGAGCAACCTGACGGCGTACGGACCGGACGGGAAGGTCGTCGCGCGCGGCGACGACGGCGGGGTCACCCACGGCTGACCGGCGGCGGTCGTCGAGCGTTCCGCCCGGCGACGCCGGGCCCAGGTGGCCGCGAACAAGCAGATGTCCATCAGGGACACCTGACCACGTTGAGTGAAATGCCTTTCCGGAGCGTCCCAGTCGTGGCTTCGCGCCACGGCTGGGGCGACCGGCTGCGCTGAGGAGACGAAAACCGCATGCACCGAAGTAGAAGGACAGTTCCCGTCGCGCTCGTGGCGGGACTGCTGGCCGCACCCGTGTCCGCGACGGGCACCCCGGGTATGGCGGCACCGCCCGGCCCGCTGAGAATCGCGTCGGGTACCGCGGTAGGCCCTGATAGTGGCGGGCACACGGTCACCCTGCTCACCGGCGACAAGGTCACGTTGGCCGCACCCGACGCGACGGCCGCGTCCGTGCAGCGGGCCAAGGGCCGCGAGAAGGTGTCGTTCGGCGTCTTCAGCGGCGGCGGCAGGCTGTACGTCATCCCGAGCGACGCGCAGAACCTGATCCGGGCTGGCAAGGTCGACCGGCGGCTGTTCGACGTGACCGGACTGATCAAGGCCGGGTACCACGACGCCGCCCGCACCACGACTCCGTTGATCCTGCAGTTCGAGCGGGGCGGACCCGCCCGGGCGGCATCCCGGGCGGTCACCGCCGCCGGCGCGAGGGTGACCCGGGACCTGCCGGCAATCGCGGGTGCCGCGGTCACCGCCGACAAGGACTCCGCCACCACGCTGTGGACGTCACTGACCGTCAACCGCGACACCGCCAGGGCCGACACAGCCGCCGGCGTGGACCGGATCTGGTTGGACGGCAAACGCTCGTTCGTGCTGGACAACAGCGTGCCGCGGATAGGCGCCCCGGCGGCGTGGCAGGCCGGCTACACCGGCAAAGGCGTGACCGTGGCGGTCCTCGACAGCGGCGTCGACACCACGCACCAGGATCTGACCGGCGCGACGCGGAAGAACTTCACCGACGACCCGGACACCGACCAGGACGGCCACGGCACGCACGTCAGTTCCACCATCGCCGGGACCGGCGCGGCGTCAGGCGGGAAGTACAAGGGCGTAGCACCGGACGCGACGCTGGTCGCCGGGAAGGTCTGCGGCGCCGAGGACTGTTCGGAGTCCGCGGTCCTGGCCGGCATGCACTGGGCGGCCGTGGAGCAGAAGGCCCGCGTCATCAACATCAGCCTCGGTGGCCCGGACACTGCCGACCTCGACCCCCTGGAGCAGGCGCTCAACACGCTGACCGCGCAGACCGGGGCGCTGTTCGTCGTCGCCGCCGGTAACGGGGGCCGGGGTGGGGCTTCCTCGGTGGAATCCCCCGGCAGCGCGGACGCCGCGCTGACCGTCGGCGCGGTCGACAAGGCCGACGCGCTGGCCGACTTCTCCAGCCGGGGCCCGCGAGTCGGCGACGCGGCCATCAAGCCCGACATCACCGCGCCGGGCGTGGGCATCGTCGCGGCACTCGCCACGGGGGCAGGCGGGGAATCCGTCGACCAGTTCTACACGGCGGCGGACGGCACCTCGATGGCCACCCCGCACGTCGCCGGTGCGGCGGTCTTGCTGGCCCAGCAGCACCCGGACTGGAAGGCCGCCCAGCTGAAGGCGGCCCTGATGGCCTCGGCGAAGCCCAACCCGGCCCTGAGCGTGTTCGAGCAGGGCGCGGGTCGCGTCGACCTGGCCCGCGGTGTCACCCAGAGCGTTCTCGCCGACCCGCCATCGGTGTCCTTCGGGCTGCTGAAGTGGCCGAACACCGACGCCAGGCCGGTCACCCGGACCGTGACGTACCGCAACACCGGCACCGCCGCCGTGCGGCTCGACCTGAGCGTGCGGGCCACCGGCACCGACAAGCTCTACGCGGTCACCCCGGCGACACTCACCGTGCCGGCCGGCGGCACCGCCGCCGCCCAGGTCACCATGGACACCGCCGGTGCTCCGGCCGGCGCCCACACCGCGCGGCTGCTCGCCACGGCCGGCTCCCTGAGCGTGGTCACTCCGGTGGCGGTCGACAAGGAGAAGGAGAGCTACGACCTGGTCGTGCGCTACCTCGACGCCAACGGCAGGGCCGCCGAGATCGCCGACACCAGCCTGGTGAACCTGGACACCGGCGAGGCGTTCTTCCCCGCCCTGACCGACGGCGCCGTGACACTGCGGATCCCCAAGGGGCGCTACGGCGCGTGCAGCATCATCCTGTCGCACACCACCGGCAAATCGTACGGCACCGCGCTGCTGGCCCAACCGCTGCTTCAGCTCTCCCGCGACACCACGGTCATGATGGACGCACGGGTCGCCAAGCCGATCAGGATGACCGTGCCGGACACCTCCGCCCGGGCGTTCGCCGCCGCCGTCACCGCGCAGTACCAGAGCCTGCGGAGGTCCTACTGTGGCCTCTACCACTCCGACTTCACCGACCTGAACATCGGTCAGGTGGGCTCCCCGATGCCCGGCCGGCAGTTCTCCACCACTGTGCAGGGCTACTTCGCCCAACCCGGCGCGGACGGCCGCCCCATCCCCAACAGCCCGTACGCGTACCACGTGGCGGAGAACGTGCCCGGCCGGGTCCCGACCGGCCTGGTCAAGAACTACACCCCGGCCGATCTGGCGACCATCAACGTCACCGTCAAGGCGCCGGCCACCGGAATGGGCGCCAAGCGCACCGTGTTCCCGGTGATCGGCGGCAGCACGGAGTTGTTGGCCGCCCCCAACCCGCAGATATCGTTGTCCACGACCCGGGTTGACCACGTCAGCGTGTCACCCCTGGTGCGGTGGGCCAGCGCCACCGAGGTCGGCGCGGTGCGGGTCGCCGACGGCTTCATCCTCATCGAGGGCCCCGGACTGCTGCAACCGGCCACCACCTACCGGGCCGGCAGGACGTACACC
>DASVVF010000530.1:0-6290 GCA_036386695.1 Catenuloplanes sp.
CGGAATGACCCTCTACGGCGTACTCCGACACATCCAAGAATTCCTCGCCCGGATCATCGGCACCTGCCCCACCTGCGACACCGTCTTCCCCGGCCACTACCCCCGAGACGGCTAACCAATCATGACGAAGCACTACTAGGAGTTCCCTCGTGTCCAGCGCTACTGACCCCGAATCTCGTCCCTCATCGGCTACCGCTCACCAGTTCTCCGACTCACGTCCGTCCGCTGACTCTCGGCCCTCCTCGCACCGTCCGTCCGCCAACCGCAAGCGTGACCAGCTCAACAACCTACGGCGACTCACCCTGCGCGACCGTGCACTGCTGGCCTGGCTCGCCGAGCACTACGTGCTGTCCACCAAGCAGATCAGCCAGGCCCTGTTCACCTCCGACCGCTCCGCCCGGCTGCGGCTGGCCGCCCTGCACTCGATCGACGCGGTGACCCGGTTCGTCGACGTCACCACCGGCGACAAGCAGTACCTCTACGCCCTCGGACCGCTCGGGATGATGGTGCACCGCGAGACATACAACGACCCGGACCGCCCAGACCCCCGCGCCCCGCGGACCAGCTTCGAACGGGTCGAACGCATCGTCGGCAGCCGCAAGCTGACCCACCTGATCGGCACCAACCAGTTCTTCATCGACCTGCACGCCCACACCCGCACCGACCCGCACGCGAGGCTGCGCCGGTGGTGGTCCGAGCAGCACGCCACCGCCGCGTACGCCCTCGCCGAGATCTGCCCGGACGGGCACGGCGTCTGGCAGGCCGGGGACCGCGACGTCGGGTTCTTCCTCGAACACGACAACGGCACCGAACCCCTGGGCACCGTCCTACGCAAGCTGCGCCGCTACGCCCACCTGGCCGAGTTCGGACCCCGCTACCCGGTCCTGTTGCACGTGCCCAGCCGCCGCCGCGAAGCGAACCTGCTCCACGCCCTCGCCGGTGTCCCCACCCCCATGCCGGTCGCCACCGGTGTGCACGGCGAGCACCCGGCCGGGCCGTCCTGGACCCTCGCCGCGGACCCGCGCCTGCGTAGGTGGCTCCACGAACTGCCCAGCGACCACGGCCCGACCAATTCGGCGACCAACCCCCACCGCTACAGCCCCGACACCGACGACTGACCGGCACACGACTTCTCACAGTGCAGGTCAACGCGCGTCGGACCGCCCATCCCGGCGGCCGGGGGCGCAACGGTCACGGACCGCGACTGTCACGCAGCAAGATCAATTGTGAGCGAGGCCCATGCTCACAACGTCGGCGCGCCTGGCCCGCTGTGCGGCGCCGGGATGGCTCACAGTGCAGGTCAAACCCCATATTCGGCGATCATGCGACCGGTGAGGGCTGTGAGCGTCGGCGGCTACCGTTTCGGCATCACCTTCTCCTTATTTATCTCCACCCCGGTTCGGTCCCACCTCCAGGGATCCTCGCCGCACCAACCCGGTTCCTGTTGCCCACCCGCCTTCGGGCCGGTCGGCACCCGCGCCGCGCGGCGACCCTGACGGTCGCACCAACCACCACCCGCACCACCGCACCACCTCTTTTCCCTTCCTGAGCCGATCCACGAAACCAGTGGGCCGGTCACTTCCGCGTGCCCCCGCACGCCCACCCGAAGGAGGACCACCACCATGGTCAACACCGCCGCCGGCACCCCGCTGACCCGTCACGGCAGCCGCGTGCCGAGCATCCCCACCACACCAAAACCCGCACCCGCGAAAGGGACCGCCGCACCCGCGGTCGGGACCGCTCGCCCCGTGCAGCAGCCGACCGTCACCCCGAGCGCGACCATCCACACGATGATCGTGTGCCTGCCTGACGGGCTGCCCCGTGAGTCCCTCACGGCGCACCAGCTCGACCGGCACTTCGGTGTGTCCGGCACCCTGCAGTCCCGCTTCTGGGCATCGCCGGCCATGTTCCTGTGGCAGCGCAACCAGATGATCGGCCTGCGTAAGGGCCGACCGGCGTACTGCGCCGGCGGACCGGCGAAACTGCTCGACCTGCAAGGCATGCGCCACGCCGCCGGCGTCGGCGCAGGCATCCGCCACCAACTCTTCACCCAGGTGGTGCACGGCACCCGCCCGGCCACCCCGTGGACGACGTACCTGGCCCGGCACCTCGCCGAACCGGCCAAGTACACCTTCGACGCCGCCGCCGCGGACTTCAACAACCAGCCCCGCGTCAACGCGATGCGGATGCACAACGCCGTCCAGTACGGCGCCGGACAACTCGATATCGGTGAACTGGAGATGCTGCAGGCCGGCCAGATCGCCTACCAGCACTACAGCGCCTGCACCGCCGTCGCCGGCGACGCCATCATCACCGCCGACGGTTACAAGCTGGCCCCGGCCAGCGACGCGTTCACCCACCGGGTGGCCTACCTCGAGCAAGCCGTTCGCTACCTCGACACCGCCGAGGCCACGCAACGGCTGCTCGCCGTCGCCCTGTAACACCGCACCACCTCATGGACCGGTCGGGCCCACCCACACCTTGATCCCTGTACCCGGGGGACATGTGGTGTGCGTGGCCCGACCGGCTCCACCCGCTGCCCCCACTGCTGATCGAGGAGCCCCCCCATGCCCGCACTGCTGGCGTTCCCGCTGGACGAGGTGCTCGACCTCGCCGCGCACGCCACTGCCGCACCCTCACACGTCGAGCCGGTCTGCGGCGAACCACCCGGACCCGCGCTGCTGCTCGTCGCCGCCGACGGCGTGTACCTGGTGTCCAACGGCCTGCCGCAGTACAACGCCGATCCCGGGCAGGCACAGGCGTTCGGCCTCCGCGCCGTCTACGCCGACGAACTCGGCCCCGGCACCGCAGCGACCCAGCGCAACCACGCCCTGGGCCATGCCGGGGAGGCGCTGGTACCGGTGCCGCTCCCTCGGCCGGTGATCACCCGGCTGCACAAGGCCGCCGCCGAGCACTACGACGTCTTCACCCTCACCCTCACCGCCACCTCCGAGGTCGTCGGCGTCGCCCGCCGTCGACCGCTCGACAGCGCCTGAATCGCAGGCGTGAGTACGGCCGGGCGCCCCGGGCTGGGGCCCTATTTGCAGCACGGCCAGCGCGCTGGCCGCCCTTTCCCTCTTCCCGCACCGAACACGGAGGTACCCCGCATGCCCGCTCGATTGTGGTTCCGCCTCGACGACGTCCTTGCCCTGGCCGAACACGCCATGGTCTGCACGGCGTGGCGCCTCACCGGCGCCCAGGCCCTCGCGCTCGGGCCTACCGGCCCGGCGCTGACCTGGACCCGCACCGACACCGACGACCTGCTGCACTCCACCGGCCTACCCGGTTGGCATAACCCCGACGGCACACCCCACGCCGCCGCCGCGCTGACGTTGCGGCACACGGCCACCGGCCGCCGCGTCACCTCGATTCCGCCGACGTACGAGCGCGCCTACCTGCCCCTGGGCGCGGTCGACACAGGTCAGCCGTCGTTGATCGACCTGCTGCGCGCCGGCCGCCACCAGTTCCTGCCGTGGGTCGCCATCGACCTTGACGGCAGCGCGCTGCTGGGCGCCCGGCATGTCCGGGTCTTCGACCACCGCGACGACGTCGCCCCCGACCAGGTGCGGTGGACACCCGCCATGGTCACCTGCACCCCGGTGCTCCATCACGCTTACCCGGCCCTGATCGCCGCCGGGTTCACCACCGACAACGGTGACCTGGTCGCCCGGTTCGACCGGCCCACCGTCGCCCGGATCGCCGACGACCTGCACGACCTGCGCGTCCTCGGCGACGCGATGCCCGGCGAGTACCCGGCCCTGCGCTTCGACGGCGACACCCTGCTCATCGAGGAGGAGCACGACGATCCCGACGAGGTCTTCCTGCAGATCGCGGACCGCTGCTACCCCGACCCCGACGGCTTCTACCCACTGGCCGCGTACCTGTGGCCCTGGCAGGCCGACCCGAGCACCCGGATGCCCCTGCGCACCCGGCTGCGCCTGCACCTGACGGCGGCGACCGCCCGGCGACGCCGACCCGGACCTGGCGACGTCAACGAGCCGTCGGCCTCAGCGACGCTCACCACGACGGAGGACCGGTGATCATCGACGAGACGTTCTACCAGGAGCACCGCCTGGGCAACTATGACCTCACCCGCGTGCACCACATCGACGGGCACGTCCTGCGGGTCAGGATCCGCCGCGACTCCTACGGCTTCCAGAGTTACGCCCTCGTCGAGGTCCTCACCCCGGCGCGTACCTGGACCGTGCTGGCCCAGACGCCCTAGACCGAATGGCATGAGGCGAGCCCGCTACAGGCCACCGACCCGACACCGCTGACGCCGATCGCCGACCGGCTGATCGAACGCGCCCGCCGCATCCTGGCCATCGCCGCCCCGGTAGGCACCGCAGAACCCCGCGCGGACGCCTGAGTTCGCCAACGCCCGTCACCCGCAACTCGCACCACCTGATCCCGCACGACATGGCCGTTGCCCGGCCACCCCGCGCACCTCGCGCACCCCCGGGCACGGCCGTACGGCCGTGCCCGGGTTCCCCCGCTTTCCACGCGAAGGAGAACCCGAGATGGGAACCACCCCCCGGCAACGCCGGCCGATCACCGACGCCGACCTGCACCTGCTGCACCGCCTGCACGCTGGCGACAGCGCCGCGTTCGGCGAGCTGTACCGGCAGACCAACGCCAGACTCACCCGCTACGTGGCCGCCCGCCTACGCGACCGCGACCGCAGCGTGGTCGACGACCTCGTCCACGACGCATTCTGCGACGCCCTCGCCGACCCCACCCAGCTCGGGGAGGACCTGCTCGGGTCGATGCTGCGCCTGGCCGCCTGGGCGGTAAACCGCCACGACTGGTCACAACGCCGCTACACGCGCGCCGCCTACTCCGTCTATCACGACCGCACCACGGCCGCCGACGCCATCGGGGTACGCACCATCGCGGTGCTGGCTAGGCCCGGTTTCAGTCACGCCCTTGCCCGGCTCACCGATCTGCAGCGACGCGCGATCCAACTGCGTTACCTCGACGGGTACCCGCGCGACCGCGCCGCGCAGGCGATGGGCCGCAGCACCGCGGCGATGCGCGACCTGGAACGCCGGGCGCTTCGCCGCCTGCACGCGGCCTGCACCGCCTGACCGCGGCGCCGCACCCCGCTTGTGCCATAACGCCCCGCCGCCGCCCGGTGCGCGGGGTTTTCACGCCCACCGACCAATCTGGAGGACTCTGGTGGCAACTCGTGTGCAGTACACCGTCGTCGACGACCTGGACGCCAGCACCGACCGGGTCGGCACGTACCGCTTCGCCCTCGAGGGCGTGCAGTACGAGATCGACCTGTCCCAGCCGAACCTCGGCAAGCTCCGCGACGCCTTGGCACCGTTCATCACCGCCGGACGGCGACTGCCCAAGCACAAGGCCGCCCCGCGCCGCGGACCCGGCGCCAGCAACGGCCGAGCCGCGGTCACGCAAATCCGCGACTGGTGGGCCACCTACCAGCAGGAACTGAACCTGCCGCCGCACAACACCCACGGCGCGATCCCGCGCCAGGTTCGCGACGCCTACCAGGCAGCTCGCTGATCCGCACGCCCCGACGAACCGGCCGACCCCCCCGCCGCAGGAGGTCGGCCGGTCGCCGTCGTTCAACACCGCCCGACCCCAATGTCAAGGAGCACGTGCATGCGCGTCACCTACCCGGCCCCGCCCGTCACCGGGCCGCTGACCCCACTACCCACCGAGGCCCAGCAACGCGAGTCGGTCGCCGTCACCTGGTGCCGGCTCATCGCCACCGGCGTCGCGACCGCCCTCGACACCGCCCTCGAAAGCATCGGCTACCGGCTGACCCTGCGCGACGACCTGCCAGTGCCCTACCTGCTACACATCGGTTTCACCGTGCGTGGCCACACCGTAGTGATCACCATGATGTGGCACGAGCCGTGGCAGGAACCAGCGTTCGCACTCACCGTCGACAACCGGCCGGTACCCCTCGACACCACCACCGGCGCGCGTCCCGCAGCGGTGCTGGCCCACGCCGCATGGCAGGCCATCACCGACACCGACCAGGCAACGGCGGTGCCGTGATGGGCCACCGACTCCTCGCCGTCCTCGTCCCCGCCACCGCCGACTCACCCCACCACGCGCTCGCCACTGTGCTGTTCCCACTGATCCTCGACGAGGTCATCGACTCGTACACCCTCGGCGGGCAGGTCACCGGCGTGTGGCCTGCGCATCGGCACCCGCCTGTTCGCGTCCCGAGATCCGGTCCTCGCACTTGAGATCCGCCGCAGGCGAAGCGTTGATCGGTGCACGCCTTCCTCACCCCAGCGAACGCCACCAGACGAAAG
>DASVVF010000531.1:0-4721 GCA_036386695.1 Catenuloplanes sp.
CGTGTACGTCCGCACCAACGCGGACTGCGCGAGGTCCTGCGCCTCCTGCCGGTCACCGGTCAGCAGCCAGCCGAGGCCGAGCAGCGACGGTGTCGCCGCGCCCGCGAACTCCACGAACCCCTCATCGCGCATCAGCTCTCCCATTCGTCGGCCGTCATCGGCTTAGACGAGAAGGCGAGCCGGAAGGTTGAGTGCCGCCGGCGAGGTTTTCTGTCAGCCGGTGCCACGTCGCGGAGCTGGGTCGTCACGGGTGGGAGAATTCACCCCACGCGGGGGCACTGTGACGGTGGGTCGGGCTGTCAGCTCAGCCCCACCGTTGGAGCAGCCGGTCGTACTCCGCCTGGGTGACCGGCAGCACCGTTCCGTGTCGAGGCCGGCCGGGCATCGTGTAGCTGGCGACCGGGGTCCACCGTCCGGAGTTGAGGTCGGTCGACGTGAAGGGGACGTACCCGCGACCGCCGTATTCGTCCACGAACAGGTACCAGCGCTCTTCGGTGTTGGACTTGAAGGCCAGCGGACCCTCGCCCCGGGTGATCGCTCCTCTGCCGATGCAGTCGGCGATGAAGGAGTAGTTACGGTTGACGATGGTGGTGGACTTCTCCGCGAGGATGAACTTGCCACACGGCGACGCCGAGCTGCTCCGCTCGTCCTTGGTGAAGCGGTAATACGTGCCGTTGTGTTTGATGAGCGTCGAATCGATGGTCGAGTAGCCCTTGTCGACCCACACCTGGGCGGTGCTGAAGGTGCGGAAGTCAGTGGTGGTGGCGTACATCATCCGGTTGTAGCTGCTGCCGGTGTGTCCGGGGTCGTCCGCGGCGTACAGCGTCGAGGCCCAGAAGACCACGTACCTGCCGAGACTTTCGTCGTAGTACGCCTCCGGCGCCCAGGTGTTGCCGGCGGTGTCCGGCGAGACCCGCACCAGCCGGGGGGCGCTCCAGTTCACCAGGTCGGTCGACTCCCAGACCACGATGGACCTGCTCCCGGTACGCTGCGCGGCGTCCCAGTTGCCGTTGCCGTAGATCCGCAGGTCCGTGGCGATCTGGTAGAACCGGTCGCCCCGCGGTGAACGGATGACGAACGGGTCGCGCACCCCTCGGGTGCCCAGGGTCGACGTCAACACCGGCTGTCCGCCGTTGAGCTGGCGCCAGCGGGTGGGGTCGTTACCCTGGCTCAGCGCGAAGTAGACCTGCTCACCGGCGGCGGTGCCCTCGCCGGTGAAGTGGCTGAACAGGTAGCCGGCGTACCTGGGGGCCGCCCCGCCGACCCGCAGGAGCTGCCATTGCTGGTTCGCCCCGCCGTTGTCGGTGTACTGCGAGACCCGGCCGCCGTCCGCGGTGGACCCCTCCCAGACGTCCAGCGCCTTGCCGCTGTTGCGGTTGATCAGCTTGACGAAGCCGCTGTCGGTGTCGGTCACCCGGAACTGCTGGTTGCTGCCGCCCCCTTCGGCCCACTGCACCACGTTGGCGCCGTTGGCCGTGGAGGCGGCCGCCACGTCGATGACCTTGCCGCTGTGTCGGGCCCGGATCTTGTAGTAGCCGCCGCCGGCGTCGACGAACTGGAACTGCTGGCTGGCCGTCTCCGTCCTGGCCCATTGCACGACGCCCGCACCGTCGGCGGTCGACCGGCCGGCGATGTCGATCGCCTTGCCGCTGTGCCGAGACACGATCTGGTAATGCGCCGACGGGTCGATCGTGGCCGCGTGCGCCCCGTGCTGCGACACCAGCGCCGAAGCACCGCCCAGGATCACCGCGCCGGCCAGCACCAGCACATCGCGGGTGCGGCGTCGCCACCCGGCCGCACGAGGGGAAGGCTGCATCATCGTCGTCCATCCGTTGTCGCCGCTGACCGTCCACGCGCGCTCCTGCGGCGCGTGCCAGGGTGCTGCCGATTCTTTCGCCGGCCGGCAACACCGTCAATAGAGGAATTCGCATCCCCGCATGTGCCACCGGCCCCGCACGTGCTGAACCCCACGGGCTGACGCACCCCGCCCCCGCGTCACCGTCGGCCGGTGACGGTCACCTCCGGGAACAAGGGGGACGGACCGCCGAGCAGCCGGCCACGGTGGCGCAGGTGCAGATCGAAGAAGGCCACCGGGTACGCCCGCTGCACGGCCACCGCGCGGGCCGGGGCGATCGCGCCGATTTCGGCCAGGACCGGTGCCGGCACCGGCTTCACCCGGGCGATCTGAGGGATGAGGACCGCGAAGTCGCTGTACGACAGGTGCCCCGCGTCGCTCAGCCGGAGGTTGAGCCGCCAGCCACGCAGGTGCGACCAGAAGGTCGTCAGGCCCGGGAACTTCGCCCAGACCGTGGCGTCCATCAGCAGGAACGGTCGATCGAGGCCGGCCGTCACCACGTCGCCGAAGACCGGGCCGTCCAGGCTCAGGCCGGCCCTGATCCGCCGATCGGTCAGCATCGTGGTCGCCGTAGTGGCTCCGCCCATCGAGCTGCCGAACATCCCGACCCGGCCCAGGTCCAGGGCCCCACACAGGCCGGTCGGCAGCCGCCGATGCCCCGCATCCGGGTTCCGGCCCGCGTTGAGCAGCGTCAACTGGTCCAGCACGAACCGGACGTCCGCCGCCCGGACCGCCACCTGATCGGCCCCGGGTGTCTCCCGGGGCATGGTGTTCGTCTCCACCCGGCCGCCGGGAAACTCCACCTGTTCGGCGTCGTGCGTGTGGTCGATTGTCACCACCAGGTAGCCCCGGCTGGCCAATTCCTCGACCACCACGGTGTTCGACGAGCGGGCGGCGTAGCTACCCGGGGAGAACAGGATGACCGGCAACCGACCGGCGCGCCGGTCCACCGGCGCCCCCTCAAGGCCGTGGGTGTCCGGCAGCCGGAAGGCCCCCGGCGGCAGGGCGTTCCGCGCGGCGAAGTGGGCGGCTGCCGCCGGCGGAAGCCACCCCGCCCGTGGATGGTTCCGGGTGTTCCGGGCCGGATACCAGAGGCTGACCATGAGTTCCCGAACGGCACCGGGGGTGATCCAGGGATCGTGGCGGGTCCGGTCCACCAGGTGCAGTGCGACGGTGCCGACCGGGTGCGCCCCGGTCGGCGCGGGCAGGGTCAGCTGAACGGGCCCGCCGCCGGTGGCGGCGGCGGGCGGGTCGGGCAGCACGGCGGTGGTCAGCAGCACGGCCGCCAGGACGACGCCGGCGCCGGCGCGCGACGGTCCGCGTACGCCGCGGTGCGGCCGCCGGGACGGGATTCGGAGATCGGTGATTCGCATGGGTCCAGCCTCGGGAACCGGCGCCGCCGCCGATAGCGCCGAACGTTGGCGGGTAGCCGGCGCGGATGCCGCCTCCGCGCCGGCGCGGACAACACTTGTGGACACTCACCGCAACGTTGTGCGCTATCGGTGCCGAACCCGCCATGCACAGCGGGGGGCGGCGGCCCACCAGCGTCCACCGATCAGGGTTGCCGCCCCCTGCCGTCACGGTCCGATGTTTCCGATCGGAGCCGCGGCTACCTGACGTACACGTCCTGCCCCACCATGCTGGCGGTGAAGCGCGAGTCCACGGCGGCGCCGCCGGCGTTGAAGCAGCTGATGGTCACGTTGTCGATCCGTTCGGCGCGGTCGAGTTTGCAGTACTCCGGCCCCGGCCCGTGGGCGGTCACGTGCGCGCTGCGGATCGCCCACGGGCCGCCGTACGAATCGACGTAGGCGACCCGGTAGTCGCCCGCGCCGAACCGCTTGACGGTGGCGTCGCCGCCCATGGAGTCGCGGGCGTACCGCGCGTCGGGGGCGTAGAAGGGTTCGGAAGCCTTCTCCGCCCACACGTACGCCGTGGCCGGCGCGTAGCCCGAATACTCGGCCGGAACGACCGCGTGGGCCGTCCCGCTGAAGTAGGCCGCGGTGAACATGGTGTCCACCAACTGGCCGGACGGGCCGTGGCAGCGGACCCTGATCTTCTGCGTCGTGCCGTCGGGGCCCCACCATGGCGACTTGCACCGGGCGGCGCCGCTGCCATAGGCGTTGATCTGGATATTGCCCTCGGGGTCGCCGCCCAGGCTGGTCATCTCGACGTCGTACTCCCCGGTGCCGACCCGTCGGATCCGGTTCTTGCCGCCCTTGGAGTTGGCCTGGTAGGGACCGCTCTCGACGTATTCGGCCGCGGTCGGTTGGCTGGCCCACACGTAGCCGTACTCGTCGCTCGAAGAGAGCTTCGGGTTGGTGTACGTCAGGGTGAACCGGCTGTCCGCGTAGCTGCCGTTCGGGGTGAAGCAGTACACCGACACGGTCTGCGTCGCGCCGTCGGGGCCCCAGCCGCCGGGCTTGCAGTACGCGTTGCCCGGTCCGGTCGCGGTCACGAACACCATGCCGGCACCGACGCCGAGCTTCGGCAGCCTGACGACGTACCTACCCGCCGCGGTCCGGGTCACCGTGCTGTCCGCCGCGTTCTGCGCCGTGGTCCCTTGGTGGGCCGGCGGGTAGCTGGCCGTCGCGGGTCGGTCCGCCAGCAGCCAGGCGCTACCCGGTATCGCGGCGGCCGCGGCCGGGCCCGTGCCGGTCAGCGCCGGACCGGCCACGGTGCCCGCCCCGAGCAACGCCGTCGCCAGCAACACGCGGTAGCGCGGTGTCGCCCGCCACCCGGACCTCTTCGCCGTTGGTTCCACGCGGGTGTCCCTAATGAGTGCTGGGAGTGAGCCATCCGGCAGACTCCTGGTGGGTAGGTAGCCGCCGGCAGACGAGCACTCGTGCGTCCTGGACGTCGAGTCCTG
>DASVVF010000532.1:0-4663 GCA_036386695.1 Catenuloplanes sp.
TGCCGGGTGCAAGGGCGACGAGGCAGATCCAGCGGGTACGCGATCGTCTGCTCAGGGGTGCGCGCGTGATGCTGATGATCGTGGCGGTGAACAGGACAACGGCGGCGGTCAGCAGGATCGTCCAGAAGGCGATGCCGGTGAGCGTCGTATCAACGTCGGCGGCGGCGGTGTGGATGTTGCCAGTGTGTGAAGTCATCCGCTTCTCCTCAGGATGGTCGATGATGGGATCAGGTGTCGCGGCGGTTGAGGCTGATGGCGCCGGCGGTGAGCGCGAGGAGGACGTACGTGGCCGTCACCGCTGCCGCGCCGCCTTGAGAGAGCAGGTAGGGGTGGTTGCTGCCGGCCAGTTGCGGTGTGAGGTTGGGCAGCAGGATCGAGGCGAGCCGCAGTTGCCATACCGTCGGCAGGAAGTGGGCGAAGATCGGCGCCACCAGTACCAGCGCGCCGAGCGTGGTCAGTGTTGCCGCGGTGGACCGTAGGACTGCGCCCAGGCCCATCGCGACCAGGCAGGTGGCCAGCACGATCAGCGTCGCGCAGAGAACTGTCGGGATGGCGTCGGTCCACTGCGGCCACGGGTTGATCGGCTTGGGCCGGTCGCCGAGCAGCAGACGCGCGTCAGCGAAGGCGAGCAGCGCGAACACGGCACCGCAGCCGAGGCCGACCAGTCCGGCCACGGTCGCCTTGGCGCCCAGCAAGAGGCGCCGCTGTGGTACGGCCAGCAGGGCGGGGCCGATGGAGCGGGTGGTGTACTCGCTGGTGATCAGCATCGCGCCGATTGCGCCGACGAAGAACATGACGAACGGCATGGTCACCACGGTCGGGTCAGCCGTTTCGTAGTTCGCCCGGTCGGCCGGGGTGGCCGCGTCGTAGGACTGCACCAGGGTGAACAGGATGAGTGCGCCCAGCGCGGTCACGGCTACCCCACCGGCCAGGAACGCCCATGTCGACCGGAGGGTGCGCACCTTCAGCCACTCGGCGGCCACCGCGTCGCGGAACGTGCCCGAGCCGGGTGCGGCGACGGCCGGGGTCGTACGGTTGGCGCTGGTGTCCGGGCGGTTCTGCACGGTGGTCATCAGTGGTCTTCCTTCGCGACGGTGGCCCGGTACTCGACGGCCTCGTTGGTCATTTCCAGGTAAACGTCCTCGAGCGTGGCGCTGCGCGGCGTCAGTGCATGGATCGGGATCGACGCGGCCGCGGCGGCGTCGCCGATGGCCGGCGCGTCCACGCCTACCGCAATCAGGTCGCCGTCGCCGGTCCGGGTCACCGTGGCGCCGAGCCGGGTCAGGATGCCGGTCAGCTCAGCGGCGCGGGGGGTGCGTACGAGCACGTCGCGCTCGAACCGGTCGCGCATCTCCGCCACCGAGGTGTCCTCGATCAGCCGTCCCTTGCCGATGATCAAAACCCGGTCGACGGTGACCGCCATCTCGCTCATCAGGTGGCTGGACAGCAGCACCGTGCGGCCCTGCGCGGCCAGTGAGCGTAGCGTCGAGCGGATCCACCGGATACCGGCCGCGTCCAGACCGTTGACCGGCTCGTCCAGCAGAACCGCGGCGGGGTCGCCGAGCAGGGCGCCGGCGATGCCCAGCCGCTGCCGCATGCCGAGCGAGAACCCGCCGACCCGCTTGTGCGCCACACCGGCCAGGCCGACCTGCTCCAGCACCGCGTTCACCCGCGCCTTGCCGATGCCGTTGCTACGGGACAGGCAGGCGAGATGGGTGAAGGCGCTGCGGCCGGGGTGGGCGGCGTCGGCGTCGAGGACCGCGCCGATCTCGTGCAGCGGGTGGCGGATCTCGTCGTATCGGCGTCCGCCGATCAGGGCCTCGCCGGAGGTCGGGCGGTGCAGGCCGAGCATCATCCGCATCGTGGTGGACTTGCCCGCGCCGTTGGGTCCGAGGAAGCCGGTCACCACGCCTGGGCGGACCTCGAAGGACAACCGGTCGACGGCCGTGGTGGCTCCGTACCGTTTGGTTAGCTCTCGTAGCTCGATCATGGGTGCAATGGTGTCGCCGCGGGCGGGCCGGGGGAGTCTGACCGAGGTCGGAAATCACTGTATGACCTGGGTCAGACGCGCCGTCCCTACCTGCCCGGATAGCGTGAGCGCGTGACACGGGCCGACGGATCTCAGGGACACGGCACGCTGGTCGACGCGGCCGTTGCCGCCCTGCTGAGCTACCTGGTCGCCTCGGCGACCCTCGACCCGCCAGGCCCCGCGTACCCGGGGCCTGCCGTGGTGGCGTGGCTGGCCGGCGCGGCGGCGGGGTTGCCGTTGGCGGTCCGCCGCCGATGGCCGCTGCCGGTGCTCGCCTTCGTGGTCGTGGCCGCCGCGATCGCCACCGCCGCCGGCGCCGTCGGCCTCGGCGTGATTTCAATGACCTGGTTTCCGGTCGCGCTCGCGCTCTACACGGCAGCCGCCGCGGTCGGCCGGATGGCGGCCGCGCTCACCCTGGTCGGATGCCTGGCCGCGCCGAGCGTCACCATCCCATGGCTCTACCTGCGCACCGGCGTCACCTCCGCCGACGCGCCGCACAGTGAAGTGCCGCTGCGGTGGCAGTTCGAACTCGGCGTGGTCGTCGTCGTGCTGGCCGTCGCCTGGGCCACCGGCCGTTTGATCCGCTGGCGGCGCGCCCTGCAGGCCGACTCCGCCCGCCGGCTCGCCCGCGACGCGGTCGCCGACGAACGGCTGCGGATCGCCCGCGAGCTGCACGACATCGTCGGGCACAGCCTTAGCCTGATCGCGGTGAAGGCGACCGTGGCCAACCACCTCGCCGAGGCAGGACCGGCCGATACCCGGGCGGCCATGCTGACGATCGAGAAGACCAGCCGGTCGGCGCTCACCGAGATCCGGCGGCTGCTCGACGTGCTGCGCACGGACGACGACCCGACTACCGAACTGGCTCCCTCACCCGGCACCACCGATCTGCATGAGCTCGTCGAACGGCTGCGGTCCACCGGGCTGGCCATCGACCTCGAGCTCACCGGCACCGAGGAGCTGCAGACGGCGGTCGGCCTCACCGTCTACCGCATCGTCCAGGAGTCGCTGACCAACGTGATCAAGCACGCCGACGCGAGCCGGTGCCAGGTGACGGTGCGGGCCGGTCACGGCACGGTACACATCGAGGTGACCGACGACGGTCGGGGTCGGCAACCACCCCGCAGATATCGCGGGGGGCAGGGCCTGATCGGCATGCGCGAGCGTGTGACCATGTACGGCGGCAGGATCTCCACGGACACCCGCCCGGAGGGCGGGTTCCAGGTTGTTGCTGCCATCCCGTACACCGCACCCGAGGAGGCCGCGTGACCGAGGTGCCGCCCGTGCCGGACATCCGCGTTCTCCTCGCCGACGACCATCCCCTGATGCGGGAGAGCTTCCGGGCGCTGCTCGACGCGTCGCCCGGCCTCACCCCGGTCGGCGAGGCCGGCACCGGTACCGAGGCCGTCCGGCTGGCCCGGCAGCTCCGGCCCGATGTGGTCCTCATGGACGTCCGGATGCCGGAAATGGACGGGATCGAGGCGACCCGTCAGATCTGCGCGGGACCGGAGACCTCTTCCGTGCGGGTGCTCATCCTGACCACCTTCGACCTCGACGAGTACGTGTACGCCGCGCTCCAGGCCGGCGCCAGCGGCTTCCTGGTCAAGGACGCCACGGCGGCCGAGCTGCTCAACGGAATCCGTCTGCTGGCCGCTGGCGAGGCGCTGCTCGCGCCACGGGTCACCCGGCGGCTGATCGACGCCTTCACCGGACGGGGCAACCGCCCGCCGGGTACGCCGCGCGGACTCGAGGCGATCACCGAGCGGGAACGTGAGGTGTTGACGCTGATCGCCGGCGGACTCTCCAACACCGAGATCGCGCAGCACCTGCACCTGGGCGTAGGCACCGTGAAGACCCACATCGGACGCCTGCTGCACAAACTTGCCGCGCGCGACCGCGCCCAGCTCGTGATCACCGCCTACGATTCAGGCCTGGTGACCGCCCAGCGCGCCGGCGGGTTCCGGTAATCGAACGCTCCGTCGTTCCGGACCGACTGCCGTTGTATGCCGATCCGGTCCGGCTGCGCCAAGTCGCCGACAACCTGCTGTCCAACGCCATCAAGCTGATCGCCGTGGTCCTGACGGGCAACGGCAACGACGCCGCTACCGGCACCAGCGCGGTGCACCGTTTTGGCGGCACCGTCATCGCCTGCAGCGTGGAGTCATCCACGCGGGCGGCGATGCCGTTGGCCACAATGGGCCGCGACCACGTCGTGGCCCTCGACGACATCCCTGCCCTGCTGATCGAACTGACGACCGCACCGCTGCTCGACCCCTCGGCACCCCGTCCGTCCTGACCCACACCACCATGAACGGAGAGGACCATCGGTGCAGATCGACAAGCGTCCGGGCGACAACGGCGGCGTTGTCCGCCTGGCCGTCGCTGGAGAGATCGACCTGGCTACTGCAGACCAGCTGTACCAGGCGCGATCGTTGACGCTGTCGCCGTCGACCGCCCGACCGAGGTGGTGGTCGACTTCGCCAGGGTCACGTTCTTAGAGCCTGTGAAATTACGGATGTTCGTTGTGGACAGTGACTTTGATCATGGATGTCTTGCGGCGGGCGTGTCGCGGTGACATGAGGAAGGGCCTTCGGTACGAGCACTGGTGACGAAACCTCTGCTCACAACGAAGGC
>DASVVF010000533.1:0-1930 GCA_036386695.1 Catenuloplanes sp.
CGCGCACCCCCTGCCCGAGGAGCCGGGCAGGGGGTGCGCGCGGTGGCGGGACCCCGGCCGCCGACGGCGGTGCGGGCCCGCCGGTGCGCGCCGTCAGGGCCGTTGGCCGACCTTGTCGACGAACCCGACCTGCAGGACCGCACTGGCCTCGCCGCCGGACCGGAATCCGTTGAACGCGTACGACTGCGGGTCGAACAGCATTCCGTACTCCCGGTCGGTGGCCGTCGCGCCGGGGACCGCGGGTCCGGCATAGCTCCACATGACACCGACGCTGACCCGTCCGCCGCCGTCGGTCAGGCCCGGCACCACGTGCAGCCCGGGAATCCTGGCGAGGGCGGCGAAGAACGCCGCCCGGGCCTGCGGACGGAGGTAGTGGGTGGCGGCGAAGTGGGAGATGTTCTTGCCGGTGGCATGCGGGTCGCCGGTGACCAGATCGCCGGTGCCAGCCAGGTACGCGAGCATGCCGTCGGCGTCGGTGGGCAGATCGGGGAGGTACGCGGGGTCCGGCGTGCACTCCTGGGTCCTGCCCGGCTCGATCGCCCCTTCTTCTCCCGTCTGGACCGGCTGACGGCCGTCCCGGCAGCCGTACAGGATCTGCTGCCCGGGTTTTCCGTCGTCGCGGGTGAACTTCTCGAGCCCGTCCCGGGTTCCGTCGACCGACTGCCAGACTTCGCGTTCCGGCGCCGCCGTCCACCGCATCCTGCGGTAGAGGAACTGGTCAGGGCGCGGCTTCTGGTCCGGCAGTTTCAGCGCCGCCGCGGCGGCCCCGGTCAGCACCCGCGCCGCCTCGGCGTCGACGCGCAGGGGTGGGCCGGGGTCCGGGTTCCCGGGGAGCACGGCGACGGCGACGGCGACGGCAGCGGCGACGGCAGCGGCCAGGGCGCCGGACAGCCCGGCCGCCCACTGCCACCGCCACGGCCGGCGGGACCGGGGCGCTCGTCGGGTGATGGGCTGTTCGGCGGCCATGGCCGCGGCCAGCGGGGCGCGGACCGACGCGAGTTCGTCCGGCTCGGGAAGGCGGGTATCCGGGCGCAGCCCACGGATCAGTTGAATGTCATCCATCGCGCAGCGTCTCCTCGAACGTCATGGTCGAATCGGCCGCGGTCAACGCCTCGCGGACCTTTCTGCGGGCCCGGTTGAGCCGGGACCGCACGGTGCCCACCGGGATACCCAACGCGCTCGCCGTCTCCTCGTAGGTGAGGTCTTCCCAGGCCACCAGCAACAGGACGTCGCGATCGCCGGGCGACAATCCGCGCAGCGCGGCCGTCAACTCGGCGCGGGTTCCCTGGGCCACCACATCCCCGACGACCTGATCGGCGTGGCACGCCACGTCCGGCTCGGGCGCCAGCGAGCACCCCAACCGGAACCAGCGTGCCTGTTTGCGGGCGTGCTGACTGATCAGGTTGGTGGCGATGCCGTACAACCAGGGCCGGGCGTCGGTGCGCGTGGGGTCGTAGCGGTCGCGGCTGCGAAAAGCCACCAGGAAGGTTTCGGCGACCAGATCGTCGGTCACCTCGGCGCCCAGCCGGCGGCCCACGTACCGATGGATGTACGGGGCATGTCGGTCGAAGATGACGCCGAACCGTTCCGGCGTTCGGGTGGACTCGGCGATGACCGCGGCATCATCTGCCACCTCGATCGCACCACCCTGCTGACCTGCTGGGTACATACGGGGCCTTTCCTGATGGGCAGCTACACCTGGTATTCGTCCGAGGGCCGACGATGGTTCACAGTGATCATGGAGTGGTGGTGATCGCGGCCCGGGAGCTCGGCGCCGTGAACCCTTCGGGCGGCTGGCGCCAATAGGTGGCATGGAGATCACCACGGGGAGTGGTAACACGACGCGACCGAGCACCCGGTACGGCGCAGTCGCGGCGTGCGGCCCGCGGGGCAACCCAAGCGCAGGTGGCCAGCGTGTCTGAGAGCGTGG
>DASVVF010000534.1:0-4337 GCA_036386695.1 Catenuloplanes sp.
TGGCCAGCAGCACCCCCCGGGTGCTGACCACCGTGGACGCCGGATCCGCCGCCTGGTAGTTCCAGCCGTGGCCACTGAGCACGAAGCTGTGCGCCCGTCCGCGGTCGCTGCTGATCAGCAGGCGGATCTTCACCGGATCGCCGACATAGGCGCGCAGGACCGGGGTCGCCGGATCACCGTGCACCGTCGAGCTCAGGACGTTGGCCTGCGCCGGGTCCCGGGCCAGCCGGGGTGCGAACCGCTCGGTGCGGTAGTTCACCCCCCGGTTGCCCAGCTCGTACGGGTCCTCGACGTCACCGGCCGGGGCGATGGCCGCTCCGCCCGGGGTACGCAGGTTGAGCCCGTCCTGCCAGTGCAGGGCGTGTTCGCGGAACGCCTGCCCCCTGCCGGCCGCGTCGGTCCACCGGATCACCGCGTTGGCCCCGGTGATGACCGGTGTCCCGGTGGCCGGGTCACTCCAGGTGGAGCCCTTGGGTTCGATCAGCAGACCGCCGAAGAGCCCGTGGTGGCGGTGCCCACGGCGGTCACCGAAGTCACCGAGGACGGCGGTGCTACCGGCCAACTGCTCCGGTATGTACCAGTAGGCGGTGATGCTCTGCCCCGGCCCGACCGTCTGGTCGTAGTTGTAACCGACCGTGGCCCCGTCGGCGCTGGTGACGTTGTACTCGACCAGCGCCGGGTGCAGTGAGACCCGGTTGCTCTTCGGGAACGGGGCGTCCGCCGGCAGGGGCACGTCGCCGGTATGGGCCGGCAGCCCGCCGGGCGGCAGCTTGTTGGTCAGCGTCACCTTCAGGCAGTCCCCGGCGTTGGCCCGCAAATTCAACGGCTCGGCCGGCCGGCTGCCGGACCGGATCGCCGTTTCCTGCTCGGCCAGCACGTACATCGCCCCGGCCGGGTCGTGGTCACCCGTGGCGGCGTTGTAGACGATGTCCTTCTGGATCGCGGCGATGTCGTAGCTGCGTTCCGCGGACTGCGCCGGGCAGGTCTTGACCAGCTTCGGCGGTGCCGTGACGGCCTCGCCGGGTTGCAACGCCGGCCAGGGCTTGCCCGCGCCGCCCGGGTTCTTCTGGTCGGGCAGTTGCTGCAGGTCGGACAGCTTGCCGTTCGGCACCCGGAAGATGCCCCACATGCCCAACCACTGGTCGTCGAGCGGGGTGGAGCCGTAGAGGTAGTCACCGGGCGGGCCGGCGCCGCCGGCGAGGATGCTCGGCGCCCCATTGGCGGCCTCGTTTTTGGCGTGTTTCAGGGTGCCGGGGGTGGAGCGCGGTTTGCGCTTCACGGTGGCGCCGGTGACCTCGTAGTTGTAGTACTCGGCCAGCGCCAGGCTCTGCGTGTCCACCACCGTGGAGCTGGGATTGTCCGGCTCGTTGAGCCACCGGTGCCCGTGGATGTTGAAGGTGTGCACCTCCTCGTGGGCCCCGTCGACATTGCGGATCACCACCGGGTCTTTGGAATAGGCCCGGAACACCGGTGTCGACGGGTCGCCGTGCACCGCCGAGGAGTAGACGTACGCCGGATCGCCCTTGAGGCCCGCCGCGCCCGGCCTGGTGCGGATCTGGAACGGCTCGTTGCGGTAGTTGATCGCGTATCCGCCCTGGTCGGCGCCGTAGTCGTCGACGGCCGGCGGCGGGTGCACCGGGTTGCCGGCCCCATTGTCCTTCCACATCGGAACGCGGTCCTGGTGGAAGACGCTGATCTCGCGGAAGTCCGGGCCGCTGGCCGAGCGGATGTCGGCGACCGTACCGGTCCCGTCGGTGGCCGCGCCGGTCTTCGGATCGTGCCAGGTGGCGTCCTGCGGTTCCACGTGCAGCGCCGCGAACAACCCCTTCTGCTGGTGCAGGTTGGCGTACTGGTGGTCGTGGAAGAACACCGTGCGCAACGGCTGGTCGATGAACCAGCGGTAACCGTAGGTCTGCCCGGGCATGGCGCTGGAGCTGTAGTTCCAGCCGACACTGGTGCCGTCGGACGCCAGCTCGTCGAACTTGACCAGGTGGACGTGGGTGGACACCTCGCTGGTCTCCTCGGCGTGCATGAAGTCGCCGTCCAGCCGGTTGACGTGGTCCAGCGGGACCTTCGGATCCTCGTCCAGGTGCAGGTCGTTGGTGGTGTAGACCTGCACGCACTCACCGAGGCGGGCCCGGATGGTGAACGGCTCGGGGGCCCGGGTGCCGGCCCGCACCGCGGCGGCGTGGGACTCCTCCGCGTACACCCGCCCCTGTCTGTCCTTCCACCCGGCGCTGTTGTAGACGATCGGTGTGTCCACCACGTGTGGTCGGTAGGTCCGGGTCGGTGCGTCGGCCGGACACGGGTCGATGTAACCGTTGCCGGGCTTGGCCGGGTTCAACGCCGGCAGCCCGGCGGCCTCCAGGGCGGTCGGCCCCCGGGGCGCGTCGCCGGGTCGACGGATGGCGGCGAAGTCGTCGCGCACCACCGCGTGCGGGGCCCGGTAGGCCCGCTGGCCCACGTCGCCCTTGACGAACAGCGGAAAGCCGGGCTGCGTCGCGGTCGGTGCGGCGGTCTGACCGGTACGGCCGGACAGCTCCCGCAGCGGCTGGATCGGCGTGCCGTCGGCGTAGCGCTGGCTGCCGTCCCGCAACCGGTCGAAGATCCGCAGGTGCCCCCACATCCCCTGGGCGAAGTGCGGGTACAGGTGACAGTGGAAGATCGAGTCACCGGCGGTCCGCTGGATCCCGCCGGCGCCACCCTCCAGTTCCATCCGGTAGCCCTCCCCGGGCCCGATCGACTGCACGTCGTTGCGGGGGGAGTCCGGGTTGTTCGGGTCCTTGAACCACCGCTGGGTGTGCTGGTGCCACGGGTGGGTCTCCTTGGCGCCCGGGTGGACGACGTGGAACTGCACCGCGTCGCCGACGTAGGCCTTCGGGATCAGGTTGTCCGAGTCGACCACGACGGTGCCGTCGGCCAGCGTCCGGGTGAGTTTGCCCTGGTCGCCGAAGATCCACGACTGCAGGTGTGACTCCTCGCCCAGGCACTTCGCGCCGGGGTCGCTGACCACCTTGGCCAGTTCGGGGACGTACCCGTCGCAGAAGTGGTCGGCGGGGGTGAACACCCTGCCGTTGGGCAGGGTGATGGTCTTCGCGGTGCCGGACGGGTTCTCCGGCGTCCTGGTGCCCCGGTGCTCCTGGATGGCGCGCAGCCGGTTCCGCAGCGGCTCGGCCCGGTAGTTGATGCCGAACGTGGAGTCGGCCAGCCCGGTCGTCGGGAAGGTGGGCTGCCGGCCGTTACGGTCCTGGACGTCCTCGTTCTCGTCCATCAGCACCATCGCGTACGAACGCAGCGCCCCCGCCGACGTGGTGATGTCGGCGAACGCCCGGCTCTCCACCGCCCGGCCGGTGGCCGGGTCGAGGAGGTTAGCGCCGGTGGTGGGGTTCGTCCAGGTGGAACCCCTGGGGTGGACGACCACCGCCCCGTACAGGCCGTCCTGCACCGTGGTGTGGGCCGGGTCGGCGGAATCGATGTTGGCGATGTCACTGATCGGCGCCTCGCCCTGCTTGTCGGCGTACCAGGTGTAGGTGGTCGACCCGCCGGGCGCCACGGTGGTGTCGGGGTTACGGCCCACCCGGGCGCCGTCGGAGGTCTCCGGGTCGAACTGCACCAAGCCGTCCGGGTGCAGGCCGACCCGCCGGTCCAGGTCGTTACGCAGGACGACCCTGACGCAGTCGCCGACGTTCGCCCGGATCACCAGCGGCTCACTGAGCCGCGGGTTGGCCGTCAGTTGCGCCTTGCCGACCCGGGCGTCGGCGCCCTTGAGCGCGTACACCGCGCCGTCGGGAAGCTTGTCACCCCACCCGTTGAGCGGGATGACCAGGGAGAAAGCGGCAATGTCATAGGTGACCGCGCGGGAGCCGGTCGGGCACACCCCCAGGCTCGACCCGGCCTGCGCGGGGGCGGTGGAGACGAACACCGGCAACGCCGACACCACCAGGCCCAGCGCGCCGGCCAGCGTCGCCCGCGCCGGGCGGCGCGGACCTACACCGGTCGACCAGTCGGTGCGCACCGCGCTGGCCACCCGGCCGAGGCCGGTCGCGGCCAGCGCGCCGAGCACCGTCACCGGCAGGCAGATCAGCAACCGGCGCAGGGCGTACGCCCAGGAGCCGGCCGCCGGCCCGGCGAACAGCAGGCCATGGCCCGGAGCGGCCACCGCCAGACCGATGGCGGCGGCCAACCCGCGTCCGGCGGCCGGGGCCAGGAGCCGGGTCGCCCGGCCGTGGGCGATCCGGGTGGCCCGGCGGTGGGCGGTGCGCGGCGCCGGTGCGGCTGGCCGGCCGGCCGGTGCGGGGTCCGGCGCCAGTCGCCAGCTGTGGCGTCGGCGGGCGGCG
>DASVVF010000535.1:0-9200 GCA_036386695.1 Catenuloplanes sp.
CCGGCGTCAGCGCCGGTGGTAGCGGAGCCGTCATGTCCCCGGCTGCGGTGCCGGGGCGTCAGCCGGGGCGGCCCGGGTCGGGTGCTCCGCGACCGAGGGCCTCGGCTGGGCGGACCTCGCCCAGAACCGGTGCCACGCTGCCCGCCGCGCAGCCGTACCGGAATCCCGGGTGGACGCCGACGGCTGCGCGGACCCGGTCCAGTAGCCGTCCCACGCCGCCCGCTGCGCGGCCGTGCCCGGCTCCGCCCCGGTCGACCCCGACCCCGACCCCGGCGTCGCCGTCGGCCCGACGGACCGGTTCCCGTACCGGTCCCACGGCCGCTCCGCCGACGTGCTCGAATCCGCGACCGGTAGCGCCGGCCGGGCTGCCCCCGTGGGGCCGGTGAGCCCGGCGGGACCGGTGGGATGGCCGGGCCCGGTCGGCGGCGCTGACGCCGACGAGCCGTCCGGACCCCGCGGCTCCGCGGCGCCCGACGACCCGGGCGCGGCGGACGACCGCGTCCGCTCGTCCGAACCGGCCTGCTCCGCCGACCCGGCGCGCTCCCCCATATCGTTCGAATCCGCCGACACCGACGGCTCAACCGACGCCGACGGCCGGGGTGGGCCGGTCCCCTCGCCCGCGCCGGTCCGATCCGCCGGGCCCGGCCGCCCGGGCGAGCTGGACGCCCCCGGTGACGCGGACGATCCGGGCGAGCTGGTCCCCTCGCCGGGGGTGGTGGGATCTGCCGACCCCGACGGGTGGACCGAACGCGTCGGGTCCGCCGAGCGGGCTCGGCCGGGGTCCGGGGCGCTGCGCCCGCTGGGGCCGGCGTCCCGATCGGCGTCGCCGGGGGTCCAGCCGGCGGGCGGCGGTGGCGTGGGGGTCGGCGGACACGGCGTGGGCCAGTCGGGAGCCGGCTCACCCGGGGTCAGCCCGGATCGCCCGACCGTTCCGATGGGCGGTGGCCAGCCGTCCGGCCGCTCCTGCGGCCCGGACCCGGCGGACCCGCCGGCGTCGCGGCCGACGGAAGCCGCACCGGCCGGCGCGCGGGTGGGGGCCGGAGCGTACTGCTGACCACTGACCCGCCGGGTGTCCCCGACCCGTTGTTTCGCCGGCGCCGGCTGTGACTCCAGCGGCCTGGGCCACTCCGCGACGTCGGGGAAGGGCAACGCCAGGTGCGGGGTCGACGGTTCGGCGGCAAGGCTGACGCCGACGACCGCGCCGTACAGGAAGCAGAGTCCGCTGAGCCCGTAGCCGATGCCGATCAGCAGCCGGCGCCGCCGACCACTGCCGTCGACGAACACCGGCGCGTGGCGCGGTGCCGACGGTGGAGCTGAGTCCCGTTCATCGGCGTCGGGCGAAATGGGAATCGTCGTTGCCTGCGAAGTCACTCCGGGAGCTTAGGAACAGCGGCGGCAATGCCGCCCGGTTGATCACCCCTGCGGATGACAGATAAGACGACAGGATAAATGTACGAAACGGTGAGCGGCGGTGCTTGCAAATGCCGACAAAAAGCGTATTGGAAAGTGCGTCAGCGCGATCAACTGCACTTTTGTCCGCGTGGGAAAAGGTTACGCGACGCCCGACTGGTTTCGCTGTGATCTAAAAGACTTCCCACGCCACAGCGCCGCCGTCCGGCTGCGAGGGTCATTCGGCTTGCGGCCCGACCGGACGGCACAGCGATTCACGTTCTGTCGAGCGACTCCGGGGGCCCCGCGCGGTCACGCCGGCGATGGCGTCGCCCGGACCCGTTGCGCGCCGGCGCACCGGGGGACCACCATCACGGGGCACGCCGCCCGTCGGATCAGCCGCGAGGACGTACCGCCGAGTAGGACCCGGCGCAGCGGCCCGTAGCCACGCGACCCCACCACCAGAACATCGACATCACGGTCGTCGAGCGCCGCGAGGGCATCGACCACGTCGCCCTCGAGCAGAGCCGCGGTCGCCGGCACCCCGCCATCGACCCGGGCGACGGCCCGGTCCAACGCGGCCTGGAAGCTCTCCCGCGCCGAATCCACGTACGCGCGCTGCGCGTCGCGGCCGCCGAGGAGGGCGAAGTCGGCGGTCGGCGCCACGACGGTGTAAATGTGCAGCCGCGCCCGGGCCCGCGCGGCCAGCCGGGCGGCGGCCGCCAGCGCCTCGTATCCATCGACCGTGTCGACGAAGGCGCACCCGACCACTGCCAGCCCCGGCGTGGACCGCTCGCGGTGCCCGCGCGGGGCGACGACGACGGGTACGGACGCCCCGTGCAGGAGTCGTTCGGCCGTACTGCCGGCGGTGATGCGCCGCAGCGGTCCACCGCGCCCGGAGCCCACCACGACCGACGAGGCGCCCAGCGCCTCGGCCAGGTCGTCCAGGCCGTGCGCCGCGGAACCCGAAGCGATCGTCCGGTATTCGGCGGCGACGCTGTCGCCGACGAGGGATCGGGCCCGCAGCAGCGTCTGCTCAGCATGCTCGCGGAGCGCCGTGATCCACTCGGTGTCCACGTGCCCGGAGCCCAACGGCGACTCCGGGTAGACCGCGGCGGCGACCGGGCGTTCACCGGTGGCCCACGCCAGCCGCACGCCCAACGCCAGGGCGTCCTCACCGGAGTCACTGCCGTCGAAGCCGATCACCACGCCGCCGGTTCCGGAGCGCTCCGCGGCCGCCGCGGGCGACGGCTCGATGCTGCCGTTGCTCACCATGTCCGGGCCTCCCTCACGACGCCACCGCAGCTACGAATCAGTGTGGTACGTCCCGCCGTGGCGCAGCCGGGAGTGCCGGTACCCGTAGACGGCGTAGATGGCGAGTCCGGCGCCGAGCCACAGCAGGAAGCGCAGCCACGTGGACAGCGGCAGGTCGGCCATCAGATAGATGGTGAACGCCACGCCGAGCAGCGGCACCACCGGCACCCACGGCACCCGGAAGGGGCGTTCCATCTCCGGTCGCGTCCGACGCAGCACCAGCACACCGACGTTGACCAACAGGAAGGCGAACAACGTGCCGATGTTCACCAACTTGACGATCTCGCTCAGCGGCACAAGCGCCGCCAGGATGGCGATGAAGACACCGAAAGCCAGCGTGATCCGTACCGGAACGCCGGTGCGCGGGTTGACCGTGGCCAACCGGCGCGGCATCAGCCCGTCGCGGGCCATCGCGAAGAAGATGCGGGTCTGCCCGTAGAAAATGGCGAGGATGACGCTGGTGATGGAGACGATCGCGCCGAACGCCATCAGGGCGGCGGCCCATGGGAACACCGGCTCCAGGGCCTCGGCGAGCGGCGCCTCGCTTTCCTTGAGTTGATTGGCCGGCAACGCGCCGACGGCGCCCAGCGCGACCAGGATGTAGAGCAGGGTGGCGATCCCGAGGGCCCCCATGATCGCGATCGGGAGGTCCCGGCCGGGATTACGCGCCTCCTCACTGCCGGTGGAGATCGCGTCGAAGCCGATATAGGCGAAGAAAATGATCGACGCTGCGGTGACCACTCCGCCGGTGCCGGCCGGGGCGAACGGGCGCAGGTTGTCGGCGTCGAAGACGGCCGCCGCGGTCGCGATGAAGAAGACCAGGACAGCCAGCTTCACCACCACCATGACGGTGTTGACGCGGGCACTCTCCTTGGCGCCACGCAGCAGCAGCGCGGTGATCGCCAGCACGATGAGGACCGCCGGAATGTTGATCACCGCGCCGGGCTCGCCCCGGGCGGCGGCGATGGCGGCCGGCAACTCGAAGCCGAAGGCGCTGCGCAGGAAGACGTTCAGGTTGGCGCCCCACCCGACGGCCACGGCGGCCACCGACACTCCGTATTCGAGAATCAGGTCCCAGCCGATGATCCAGGCGATCAGCTCGCCGAGGGTGGCGTAGGCGTAGGTGTAGGCGCTGCCGGACACCGGAATGGCCGACGCCAGCTCGGCGTAGCACAACGCCGAGAACAGGCAGGTGAAGCCCGCCAGCACGAACGAGAAGACGACGGCCGGACCGGCGTGGCCGACGCCTTCACCGATCACCACGAAGATGCCGGTGCCGATGATCGCGCCCAGACCCAGCGCGGTCAGGTCCACCTTGCCGACGGAGCGTTTGAGCCGTTGCCCCTCCGCGCCGGTGTCCTGCACCAGAGAACCCACCGGGCGGATCGCGAAGATGCCGCCTTGCCGACGGGTGGGTTCCGGACCGCCCTTGCGCTCGGAGGTCGTGGCCATGCCCTGCACCGCCTTCGCATCGTGACGCACCACGGCGAAACCATGACCGACCGCGACCAGGCGGCGAAGGTCACTGCCAGCAACCTTATGCTCACCGCAGCGCCACGCAACCGGTAGAAACGATTTCGCTGGGCCGGTCTTCGCCACGGGCTGGGCCGCCGAGCACAATGAGCCATGCGACCCACCTCCCGGCCCCGGGGACCGTTCCTGATCCGCGCCGCCAAGGCCCCGGCCACCACCCCGCCGCCACTGGCGGGGGCGTGGGCCCCCGGTGACGCCCGGCTGGACGCCGCGGAGTTGTTCCCCCTGCCGGACGGACACGGACCCGAGGACGTGGTCGTCGACCCGGCCGGGCGGGTGGTCAGCGGGGACGCGGGCGGGCGCCTGTGGCGGTGGCCGGCCGAGCCCGGCACCGGAGTCCGGCCCGAGCTGCTGGCCGAGACCGGCGGTCGGCCGCTGGGTATCGAGATCGACCCGGTTGACGGGGACCTCATCGTCTGTGACGCGTACCGGGGCCTGCTGAAGGTCCGGGACGACGGCGCGATCACCGAGCTGACCTCATCGGCGGCCGGCGCCCGGATCCTGTTCTGCAACAACGCCGCGGTGGCCCGGGACGGCACCGTCTACTTCACCGACAGCTCCGCCCGCTTCCCGCTGCACTGCTGGAAACGTGACCTGTTGGAGCACCGGCCCAACGGGCGGATCCTGGCCTACCACCCCGGAACCCGACGCACCGAGGTGCTGGCCGTCGGGCTGCACTTCCCCAACGGGGTGGCGCTCACCGCGGACGAATCGGCGCTGCTGTTCGTGGAGACCGCCGCGTACCGCCTCAGTCGACTCGCGCTGCGCGACGCCGAGCCCACCGTACTGGCCGAATTCCCCGCCTACCCGGACAACATGGCCGGGGTCGGCGACGGCACCTACTGGATCGCACTGGCCAGCCGCCGGGTCGCCCTCGCCGAGCGGCTGCTGCCGCATCCCCTGCTGCGCACCGTCATCGCCGCCCTGCCTGACCGGTTGCGGCCGCAGCCGGACCGCTACAGCATGGCCGCTCTGGTCGACGGGGCCGGACAGGTGCTGCGGGTGCTGCACGGCCCCGGCGGGCGGTACCCGATGCTCACCGGCATCCGCCAGCACGGCGACACCCTCTGGCTGGGCAGCCTGACCCAGCCCGGCATCGCCCGGATCCGGTGGTGACCGGACCCCGGCCGCGCCGACGGTCGTCAGCCGCCGGTACGCCGGGCGGGCAATTGCAGCCGGTCGAGCAGCGTCTGCGTCGCGGCCGCCACGGCGGCCACCGCCTCGTCGAACGCCTCGGCATTGCGCGCCGCGGGCGCTCGGAAGCCACTGATCTTGCGGACGTACTGCAATGCCGCGGCCCGCACGTCGTCGTCGGTGACCTCGTCGACATAGGGCTCGCGGAGGGTCTTGATGCTGCGGCACATGCCGTTCAGGGTACGTCCGCCACCTCCCGCCCGCGGCGCCGCTCGGATCCCGGGCCCCACCGGGCGGGTGCAGCGCCCGTCGGCCCGGCCGAGCGGACCCGTGGTGCCGGCGTTTCTGCGGCAAAGCACCCAGGCGTATCGATTATGGGTATTGGCCGGAGAAATGCCTGAGCATGGGTTATGTCAGTGTCCGCTTACGGCTCTTTCAGCGATGAAGCGGGACGTATCACCACCGGTGCGACGGGGTTCCACCGAGCCCGGTTGTCCCCCATTGGTGTCCGAGGACTGTCCACCGTCGTCCGGCGGTGTCCGGTGCTGTCCGAGATTCGCGCCACCGGGCCGTCGCTCTGTCATCCTTTTGTTGCGGCCCCGGCCACGATGCCTTTTCGGTGGATGCCACATCCGCCGAAAAGGGGAAATGATACGGGCAGGCATCCGCCAGCCGCGAACCATGGATAAAGCACCGCCAGCGGTGTCACATATACGACCACCGCCGGGGTCCCCAGTGGGCAATGGCACTATGGTGCGGCCACCGCACCTACAGTGACTCTGTCCGGTGACTCCGCTGTCCCACTGTTCATCCGATCCATTCCCGCCGCACATCAGGAGAGCTGTCATGTGCGCAGCAGCGCAACCGGAGATCAGCGGCCGAGCCGGCCTGGTGCGCTCGCGGTTGCTCGACGAACTGGCCGGCCTGCGGACCGCCCGGCTGGCACTGGTCGTCGCCCCGGCCGGCGCGGGCAAGACCACCCTGCTGGCCCACTACGCCGCGGTCTGGGACGGGCCGGTCGGCTGGACGCGGATCGGCGCCGCCACCACCACCGCGGAGCGCCTCGTGCAGGCCATCTGGCAGGCGATCCCCGGCCTGCCCACCGCGGACCCGCCAGCGGACGTCGACGGGCTGCTCTGGGCGCTCAACCGTTTCACCGGTCAGAACACCCTCCTGATCGTCGACGACCTGCACCTGCTCGGCGGGCCGGCGGCGACGACGGCCCTGGAGACGGTCGCCGCGCACGCCCCCGGCTGGCTGCACCTACTGGTCGCCGGCCGGTGCCTGCCGGACTTCAACCTGTCCCGCTACGAGTTCGCCGACACCTGTCTGATCGACGAGGAACGGCTCCGGTTCCGGTCCTGGGAGGTGGAGAACCTGCTCCGGGCGGTGTATCGGGAGCCGCTGCCACCTGACGACGCGGCCGCCCTCACCCGGCGACTGAGCGGCTGGGCGGCCGGACTGCACATGTTCCACCTGTCCACCCGCGGCCAGCCGCTGGCCGAACGCCGGCGCGCCGTGGCCGCCCTGGACGGACGCTCCGCCATCATCCGCGGCTACCTCGCCCGGACCGTGCTCGACGACCTACCGGTCGACCTGCGCGAGTTCCTGATCCGCACCTGCGTCTTCCAGACGGTCACCGCGGCGCGGTGCGAGGCGCTGCTCGGTGGGCCGGGCACCAGCCGCGCCCACCTGGAGGAGCTGGAACGACGGCAGGCGTTCACGTCCAGCCCGGACGGTGGCCGGTCGTACCGGTACCACGAGGCGTTGCGGGCCCATCTGGCCGTCACCCTGAGCGAGGAGGTCGGCGAGGTCGCCGCCCGGCGGTGGCACGGACGGGCGGCCGCGCTGCTCGCCGCGGAGGGCGCGGAGATCGAGGCGGCGCGGGCGTTCGCCCGGGCGGAGGACTGGCCCGCGGTACGGCGGCTGCTGGCCCGGCTCGGCACCCGGGTCGCCGACGGGGTGGTGGAACCCTGGCGCGACGTGCTGCCGGACTGGTTGGTCGCCGAGGATCCCTGGCTGATCCTCGCCGAGGCACGGCACCTGTTCGCCCGCGGCCGGGTGGCCGCGGCAGTGCGGTGCCTGCGCAACGCGGAGGAACACTTCGCCGATGACGGGGCGCGTTCGCGCTGCCGGGCCACCCGCCGGCTGGCCGCCGTCTGGCTGCCCGGGCGGGACGCCATGTCCGGGCACCACAACGCGGCCCTGTCCGGGCACTACGGCGGGGCCGTGCCCGGGCACTACGGCGTGGCCCTGCGCGATGCCACCCGGCGGCACCCCACGCTGGTGGCCGCGGCCGCCACCGGGCAGCCGCTGGTGCAGTTGGTGGGCTACCTGCTCGCCGGCAACGTGGCCGAGGCCAGCCGGGCACTGCCGATGGACAGCGGCGACGACACCGAGGTCGCCAGCCTCGGGGTCCGGCTGGTGCGCGGTTGCTGGGAACTGGCGACGGGCTCGCCGGAGGGCGGCCACCGGCTCAGCCAGGTGCTCGCCGACGCGGAACACGCCGGGCTGGTGTGGCTGGTCCGGATGGCCCGGGCGGCACGGGCCCTGGACGGCACCGCCGCGGGCGGGGCGCAGGCCCGCGCGGTGGTCCGGGAGTGCGACCGCGACGACGACCCGTGGGGAGCCGTGCTCGCCCTGGCCGGGGTGTGCCTGATCCGGTCCGTGGCGGCGCACCCGGAGCCGGCCGACCTGGACGACGCCGTGGAGCTTCTGCGGCGGTGTCGGCACCTGGACGCCGGCGTACTGCAGGTCTGGGCCCAGGCACTGGTCGCCATCGCCACCGCGGCCGCCGGACTGCCGGAGGCCGAACTCGAGGCACAACACACCGAGGCCCTCGCCCGTTCCGCCGGGGTGCCCGGGGCCCGGGTGGCGGTCCTGGCCGCCGGGGCGCGCTGCGGGACGGGCCGACCGGACCTGCGCGGCCTGGCCGCCCACTGTGGACTGCCGCCGAGCGTGGCCCGTCGTTGGTCCGGCCCGTCCGAGCTGGTGGCGGTCCAGGTCACCGAACCGGCGCCGGTCGATATCACCTGCTTCGGCGGGTTCCGGATGCACCTGGCGGGCCGGCCGGTCGATCTGTCGGCCGTGCGGCCGCGCACCCGCACCGCGCTGCGTCTGCTGGCCATGCAGGCCGGCCGCCCGGTGCACCGGGAAACCCTGATCGAAGCCCTGTGGCCCGACCTGCCACCCGCCGCCGCCACCCGCAACCTGCACGTCACCCTGTCCAGCCTGCGGACCTTCCTGGAGCCGGGCAGCCCCCGCGGGCACAGCGGTCTGGTTGCCCGCAGCGGGGACGCGTACCGGCTGGCCCTGCCGGAGGGCGGTTCCAGCGACGTGGCCGACTTCCACGCCGCCGTGGCGACCGCCCGCCACGCGCGCCTGGCCGGCGACACCGTCGCGGTGCACGACGCCCTGCGCCGAGCGGTGCTGGCGTACGCCGGCGACCTGCTCCCGGAGGATGGGCCGGCGGAGTGGGTGGTCCATGAACGGGAGACCCTGCGGCACCAGGCCGCCGACGCGGCGGTGGGACTGGCCACGGTGGTGCTGGCGGCCGGCCGGGTGCAGGAAGCGGTGGCCGCCGCGGAGCGCTGCGTACAGATCGACCGGTACTGCGACGCCGCCTGGCGGTTGCTCGCCGACGGCTACGACCGGCTGCGCAACCCCGCGGCCGCGGCCCGGGCCCGACGCGACTACCTCGAGGTGCTCGCCTCGTTGCATACGCCGGATCCCGAGCCGACCGTCGTCGCGCCCCGGCGACCTACCGCCGAGCGAACAGCTCCACCTCCCCCACCGCGCACACCGCACCTGGTGGCATCCCGTAAGTCGAC
>DASVVF010000536.1:0-8995 GCA_036386695.1 Catenuloplanes sp.
CGGACCGCGTTCGCCAAGGCCAACGGGGTCAAGGCCGCCCTGTTCAGCGCGAACTCCGAAGGGGCCTGCCCGAACTGCAAAGGCATCGGCCTGGTCTACACCGACCTGGCGATGATGGCCGGCGTGGCGACCGTCTGCGAGCAGTGCCAGGGCCGGCGGTTCACCGCCGAGGTGCTCACCCACAAGCTGCGCGGCAGGGACATCAGCGAGGTGCTGGGCATGTCGGTGACCGAGGCCCGGGACTTCTTCACCGCCGGAGCGCCGCGGGCCATCCTCAACCGGCTCGCCGACGTGGGGCTGGGCTACCTGGCCCTGGGCCAGCCGCTGAACACCCTGTCCGGGGGTGAGCGCCAGCGGCTCAAGCTGGCCATCCAGATGGCGGAGAAGGCCACCACCTACGTCCTCGACGAGCCGACCAGCGGTCTGCACCTCGCCGACGTGGACCAACTCCTGGCCCTGCTGGACCGGCTCGTCGACGACGGCAACACGGTCATCGTCATCGAGCACCACCAGGCGGTGATGGCCCACGCGGACTGGCTGATCGACCTGGGGCCCGGCGCCGGCCAGGACGGCGGGCGGGTGGTGTTCACCGGCACCCCCGCCGACCTGGTCGCGCACGGGGACTCGCTCACCGCCCGGCACCTCCGCGGGTACGTCGACGCCGACGCCGGGTAGCCCGAGCGGGAGAGTCGGTGGCTACGCCGCCGCCCCACGGGCGGCGGCGTGCTCCCGGCGCAGCTCGATCGCGATGTCGATGAGCTGGTCCTCCTGCCCCCCGACCAGCCGGCGCTGCCCCGCCCGGACCAGGATCTCCGCGCCGGAGACCGAGTACCGCTCGGCCAGCCCGAAGGCGTGCTTGAGGAAGCTGGAGTAGACACCCGCGTAACCCATGATCAACGCGAGCCGGTCCAACCGGCATTCCTCCGGCATGGCCGGGAGCACCACGTCCTCGGCGGCATCGACGATGGCGAAGAAGTCCACCCCGGTGCTGATGCCGAGCTTGTCGCAGACCCCCACGAACGCCTCGACGGGAGTGTTACCCGCGCCGGCGCCGAACCGGCGGGCACTGCCGTCGATCTGCGTCGCGCCGGCCCGGGCCGCGAGGACCGAGTTCGCCACGCCCAGGCCGAGGTTCTCATGGCCGTGGAAGCCCACCGACGCGTCGTCGCCCAACTCCTCGACCAACGCGCTCACCCGCTCGCTGACCTGGTCCAGGACCAGCGCCCCGGCGGAGTCCACCACGTACACGCACTGGCAGCCGGCGTCGGCCATGATCCGGCCCTGCCGGGCCAGCGCGGCCGGCGGCTGCGAGTGGGCCATCATCAGGAACCCGACGGTTTCCAGGCCGCGCTCGCGGGCCAGCGCGAAATGCTGCGCCGCGATGTCGGCCTCGGTGCAGTGGGTGGCGATCCGGCAGACCGAGGCGCCGTTGTCCGCCGCCATCAGGATGTCGTCGGTGATCCCCACCCCGGGCAGCATGAGGAAGGCGATCCGCGCCGTCCGGGCCGTGCGCACCGCGGCCTTGATCAGGTCCTGTTCGGGGGTGTGACTGAAGCCGTACGTGAACGACGACCCGCCCAGACCGTCTCCGTGCGCCACCTCGATCACCGGCACCCCGGCGCCGTCCAACGCGGCGACGATGGACTCCACCTCCGCGACGGTGAACTGGTGCCGTTTGGCGTGCGAGCCGTCCCGCAGGCAGGTGTCGGTGATCCGCAGGTCGAGGTCGGCGGAGAATCGGCGCGGCAGCATGGAAGCCTCCTTCTCAGTGCCGGACGCCTGCCAGCGACCGGGCCAGTTCCTCGCCGACCCGGGTGGCGGCGGCCGTCATGATGTCCAGGTTGCCGGCGAAGCTCGGCAGGAAGTCACCGGCGCCGGCGACCTCCACGAAGATGCCGACCCGGGCCGGGCCGCCGCTGGTCTTCGACGGTGGGTCGAACTGCGGCTCACTGATCAGCCGGTACCCGGGCACGTAGCGGGCGACCTCGGTGACCATGTCGATGATGGACGCCGCCACGGCGTCGGTGTCCACGTCGGCGCCGATCGCGCAGAAGATGGTGTCCCGCATGACCATGGGGGGGTCCGCCGGGTTCAACACGATGATCGCCTTGCCGCGGGCGGCTCCGCCGATCACTTCGAGCCCGCGCCCGGTGGTCCGGGTGAACTCGTCGATGTTGGCCCGGGTGCCCGGGCCGGCCGAGCGCGACGACACCGTCGCGACGATCTCGGCGTAGCCGACCGGGGTGACCCGGGACACCGCGTAGACCATCGGGATGGTGGCCTGGCCGCCGCAGGTGATCAGGTTGAGGTTGGGCGCGTCCAGGTGCGCGCCGAGGTTGACCTGCGGAACGACATACGGCCCGACGGCGGCCGGGGTGAGGTCGACCGCCCGGATGCCGGCCTCGGCGTAGCGCGGGGCGTGGGCCCGGTGCACCTGCGCCGAGGTCGCCTCGAAGACGATGTCGGGCAGCCGGTCGCGGCCCAGTAGCCAGTCGACGCCGTCCATTGTGGTCTCGACCCCCAGCTCGGCGGCCCGGCGCAGGCCCGGGCTGCCCGGGTCCACGCCGACCAGCCACCGTGGCTCGATCACGTCCGAGCGCAGCAGTTTGTGCAACAGGTCGGTGCCGATGTTGCCGGAGCCGACGATCGCCGCGACCGCCTTAGCCATGCGCGCCACCTTTGAACGTGAGCGCGACCGCGCCCAGGCCGGAGAACGATGCCCGGAAGGTGTCCCCGGGCCGCACGTCGACCGCCCGGGCGCACGCCCCGGGCAGCACCAGTTGCCCGGCCCGCAACCGGACCCCGAACCGGGCCACCGTGCGGGCCAGCCAGGCCACCGCGGTCACCGGATTGCCCAGCACGGCATCGGAACGCCCGCTGGCCACGACGTCGTCGCCCCGGCTCAGGGTCGCGTCGATGCCCCTGATGTCGATGGCGTCCGGCGGCACCCGGTCACGGCCGATCACGAACCCGGCCGACGAGGCGTTGTCGGCCACGGTGTCGGCCAGGCTGATCCGCCAGTCGACGATCCGGCTGTCGATCAGCTCGATCGCCGGGGCGAACGCCTCCGTCGCGGCGAGCACGTCGCGCTCGGTGCAGCCGTACCCGGGTAGGTCCGCGCCGAGCAGGAAGGCGACCTCGATCTCCACCCGCGGGTAGCAGTACCGCCCGGCGTCGACCGGCACGTCCTCGAACAGTCGCATGTCGGCCAGCAGGTGGCCGTAGTCGGGCTCGTCGACGCCCATCATCTGCTGCATCGCCAGCGAGGACAGGCCGACCTTGTGACCGACCACGGGGGCGTCGCGGCGGCGGATGTTGTGCAGTTGGATCTCGTAGGCGTCGGCCGCCGACAGGTCCGGATGCGCCTCGGTCAACGGGGCCGTCGGCGTACGGTCCCGCTCGGCGGCGAGCAACCGGTCGGCCAGGGCGGACCGGTCAGCGTCGGTGAGCACTGAACCCCCCGGGGGTGTCGGCGACACGGGGGCGGTGGGAACACGTCCCACCGCCGAATGCGATTGCTGATGGCCAGAGTAGCCGCCGAACTATAACCTGTTCTAGTGGCGGCCGACGAGAACGAATTCGATGTCGTGGTGGTGGGTAGCGGCGCCGCGGGGATGACCGCCGCACTCACGGCCGCGCACCAGGGCCTGCGGGTGGTGGTCGTGGAGAAGGCCGACGTCTTCGGCGGGTCCACCGCCCGCTCCGGCGGCGGCATCTGGATCCCCGGCAACGAGGTGCTGCGCGCCGCCGGCGTCGTCGACACCCCGCAGCAGGCCCGCACCTACCTGGCCCACGTGGTGGGCGACACCGTGGCACCGGCCCGGCAGCGGGCGTTCCTCGACCACGGACCGGCGATGCTGGCGATGGTCCGGGCCCGCACGCCGGTGGATTTCGCCTGGGTCCGTGGGTACGCCGACTACTACCCGCACGCGCCCGGCGGGCTGGCTTGCGGCCGCACCGTCGAACCGGTCCGGCTCGACGCCGCCGTCCTCGGAGCCGAACTGGCGAACCTGGCCGGGCCGTACCTCAAGGCACCCGCCGGGGTCGCGGTCACCGCCGCCGACTACCGGTGGCTGAGCCTGGGCACCCGACATCCGCGGGCCGTGCTGACCGGCGCCCGGCTCGCGGCCGGCGCCCTGGTCGCCCGCGCCCGCCGGCGCCGGATGCTCACCATGGGCCAGGCCCTGGCCGCCGGCCTACGCGTCGGGCTGCGCGACGCCGGGGTCGCGGTGTGGCTGGACACCGCGATGATCGACCTGGCCACCCACGACGGCCGGGTCACCGGCGTGCAGGTGCGGCGGGACGGACAACCGCGACCGCTGCGTGCCCGCCGGGGGGTGGTGCTCGCCTCCGGCGGTTTCGAGCACCACGAGGCGATGCGCCGGCAGTACCAGCGGGCGCCGGTCGACACCGCGTGGACGGTCGGCGCGCGCGGCAACACCGGCGACGGGATCGCGGCCGGACACCGGATCGGCGGCGCCCTGGAATTGATGGACGACGCCTGGTGGGGCCCGTCGGTCCCGGCCCCCGGCGGCGCCTACTTCTGCCTGGCCGAGCGGAGCCTGCCCGGCAGCATCCTGGTCAACGGAGCCGGCGAACGGTTCGTCAACGAGGCCGCCCCCTACGTCGACGTGGTCCACACCATGTACGACAACAACAGCCGTCAGAGCGCGCACATCCCCGCCTGGCTGATCGCCGACCAGACCTACCGGAATCGTTACCCGTTCGCCGGCCGGGGCCCCCGCCAACCGCTGCCGCGCCGCTGGTACGCCTCGGGCGTGGCGTACCGGGCCGACACGCTGGCGGAACTCGCGGCGCTCATCGCGGTGCCCGCCGAGCGCCTGGCGGCCACCGTCGCCCGGTTCAACGGGTTCGCCGGGCTGGGGCGCGACGCGGACTTCGGCCGGGGCGACTCGGTCTACGACCGCTACTACGGCGATCCCCGCAACCGGCCCAACCCGTGCCTCGGCCCGGTGCGCAGGCCACCGTTCCACGCCGTCCGGATCGTCCCCGGGGACCTGGGCACCAAGGGGGGCCTGCGCACCGACGAACGGGCCCGGGTGCTGCGCGGCGACGGTAGCCCCATCCCGGGTCTGTACGCCGCCGGCAACGCCAGCGCGTCGGTGATGGGGCACAGCTACCCCGGGGCGGGCGCCACCATCGGACCGGCCATGACCTTCGGTTACCTCGCCGGCCTCCACCTGGCCGGGGTCCACCCTCGCACCCCGGCGATCGCCGACGCCGGCTGACCACGGAGGCAGCATGCCCATCGATCCCGGCAAGGCCATCGGGGCCCGACTGCCCGACCGGGAACTGGCCTGGACCGCCTCCGATGTCCTGCTCTACCACCTGGGGCTCGGCGCCGGGGCCGGCGAGCTGCGCTACGTCTACGAACGCGACCTGACGGTGCTGCCGACCTTCGCCGTGGTCGCCGGCACGCTGCGGGACACCGAGCCGCCGACCATCTCCATGCCCGGAGTCGAGATCGACCTCGCCACCGCCCTGCACGGGCGGCAGGACCTGGTGGTGCACCGGCCGCTACCGGTCAGTGGGCGGGCCACCGCGCGGTCGCACATCGTCGACGTGTACGACAAGGGCAACGCCGCGGTGATCGTCACCGAGACCAGCACGCCGTATTTCACCAGCCGCTCCAGCATCTTCGCCCGCGGCGCCGGCGGCTTCGGCGGCGCCCGGGGACCTTCGACGCGGGTGCCGCCGCCGCCCCGTGAGCCGGACGCCGTGCTGCTCAGCCGCACCTCGCCGGACCAGGCGCTGTGGTACCGGCTGTGCGGGGACCGCAACCCGCTGCACGTCGACCCGGCCTTCGCCGCGCTGGCCGGCTTCCCCCGGCCGATCCTGCACGGCCTGTGCACCTACGGGGTGGTCGCCAAGGCGGTCGTCGACGCCCTACTGGACGGCGACCCCACCCGGGTGGCCGGTTACGGTGGCCGGTTCGCCGGCGTCGTGTTCCCCGGCGAAACCCTGCGCACCCGCATCTGGCGCCAAGACACCCACCTGCTCCTGACCACCTCGGTCGCCGACCGCGACGACGCCCCCGCCCTCTCCGACGCCACCCTCACCCTCACCCCGCCCGGGATGAGTTGATCATGGGATTCGCGGCGGAATCCGGCCCGTTTCCGGCCGCCCATGATCAATTCGCGGTGGTGAGGATCAGGGCGCTGGTGGGGACGCCGGTGCCGGCGGTCACCAGGACCGGGCCGGATCCGGGGACCTGGTTGACGGCGGTGCCCCGCACCTGGCGGACGGCCTCGGCGATCCCGTTCATCCCGTGGATGTAGGCCTCACCGAGCTGCCCGCCGTGCGGGTTCACCGGCAGGCGGCCACCCAGCTCGATCCCCCCGTCGGCGATGAAGTGCCGGGCATCCCCGGGCGGGCAGAACCCCAACTCCTCCAACTGCATCAGCACGTACGGCGTGAAATGGTCGTAGAGCACCGCCGTACGGATGTCCCCGGCGGTGAGGCCCGACTGCCGCCACACCTGCCGGCCCACCACCCCCATCTCGGGCAGCCCGGTCAGCTCGTCACGGTAGTAGCTGGTCATCACGTACTGGTCCGCCGCGCTGCCCTGCGCGGCCGCGGCGACGACCGCCGGTGGTCGCCGCAGATCGGCGGCGCGTTCCGTCGAGGTCACCACCACCGCGACCGCCCCGTCGCTCTCCTGGCAGCAGTCGAGCAACCGCAACGGTTCGGCGATCCACCGCGACGCCTGGTGCTCGGCCAGCGTGATCGGGCGCCGGTAGAACCAGGCGTTCGGGTTCGTCGCGGCGTGCCGCCGGTCGGCCACCGCCACGACGCCGAAGTCGGCACTGCTGGCGCCGTAGCGGTGCAGGTACCGGCGGGCGACCATCGCCACCGTCGCGGCCGGCGTGCCCAGGCCCATCGGGTAATGCCAGCCGTTGTCGACACCGGTGGAGGTGGGTGCGCCGGCCGCGGCGCGCGACACCTGCCCGAAGCGGTGACCGGAGCGCTCGTTCAGGGCCCGGTAGCACACCACCACGTCCGCCACGCCGGTGCTCACCGCCATCGCCGCCTGCTGCACGGTCGCGCAGGCCGCGCCCCCGCCGTAGCCGATCTGGCTGAAGAAACTCAGCTCACCGATGCCCAACTCCCGGGCGACCGCGATCTCCGCGTTGGTATCCATGGTGAAGGTGACCAAACCATCCACATCGGACGGACGCAGCCCGGCGTCGGCGAGCGCGCCGCCGACCGCCTCCACGGCCAACCGCAGCTCACTGCGACCGGAGTCCTTGGAGAACTCGGTGGCCCCGATGCCGACGATGGCCGCCGCCCGCGACATCACGGCGCACCGCCCGGCAGGTCGACATCGACGCTGCCGGTGACATGATCGCCGAGGCTGTTGCGCCCCACCACCTCGACCCGGCATCCGCCGACGGTCCCACCCACCACCCGCCCGGTGAGCGTGAGCGGGTCGCCGGCGTAGTGGGGCGCCCCGAGCCGGATGGCGATGCGGCGGACCACCGCGCCCGGACCGGCCCAGTCGGTGATGTAACGCTGCACCAGACCGGTGGTGGTGAGGATGTTGAGGAAGATGTCCTTCGAGCCCCGTCGCACCGCCAGGTCCCGGTCGTGGTGCACGTCCTGGAAATCCCGGGTGGCGATCGCCGTGGTGATCACAAAGGTCGGGGTAACGTCGATCCGCAACGCCGGCAGCACCGGGGCGGCCCCGGCCTCATCCACTCCCCCGTCGCCCGCGGCGGCGGCCACCGTCCGGACCGCACCGTCCGACTCGGCAACGACGTCGCGGCCCGCGCCGCCGTCCGGGCCCACACCGCCGTCCGGGCCCACACCGGGGTCGCGGCCCACGCCGACGTCCGGGCCCACGCCGACGTCCGGGCCCACACCGAGGTCGGGCGACGGGTCGGTGGGCTCGGTGAGACGCCACCCGGGCAGCGTCAGGTCGGCGTCCACCCGCCGGTACGCCACCCGTACCGGCGCGCCGATCCGCACCTCGCCCGGTTCGGCGTCCAGCAGCTCGCCGACCATCCGCACGCCCTCGACCAACTCGACCAGGACGATGACGATCGGCAGGCGGCGGCCCGGCACCGGCGGGTGATGGTGGACCACGTAGCTGTACACCGTGCCGACCCCGGCCGCGACGACGTACTCGGGGCGGATGGCCCCACACCGGGGACAGCCCGGTCCCGGGGGGTGACGCAGCGCGCCGCACCCGCCGCAGCGCTGCAGGCGAAGTTCCCCGGCCGCGGTGCCGGCCCAGAAGAACGCGGTGTCCCGGCTGACCACCGGACGCAGCGGCGGCGCCGGAGCCACCGTTGCCCCGGCGCTCGCCGACGAACCGGCGCTCGCCGACGAACCGGCGGACACCGACGAACCGGCGGACACAGGCGGGCCGGCCGGCGGTCGGAACTTCAGGACCCGGAACAGCATGGACGCGACCGGTTCCGGGCCCACGTACCACGTGCTGCGGGTGGTGACGAACCAGCCCTCGCCCAGAGCGGTCCGCTTCGGGCCGGTGACGTCGGCCAGCCGGCTGCGCACCGCCACCCGCTCGCCGAGGCGCAGCGGCCGCTGGTACGTCTGCTCACTGTTGGTCGCCACCACCGAGGTGAAGCCGGCCTCGTCCAACACCGCCGACATCGCCGCGAGCGGGTCACCCGGCTCCGGGGTGGGCCGCAGGCCACGCATGGTCCACACCTGGGTCATCGCCGGCGGAGCGAGCCCGGCCGCCTCGTACGTCGGGTTGGTGTCCCCCAGGGCCTCCAGCCAGTTACGGATCATCGGCAGGTTGACCGGATCCCGGGCCGGGCGCGGCGGCCCGTCCGGGGCGGCGGTCAGCCGCCGTGCCGCTGCCAGGATGGCCACCGCGGCCGAACCTTCGGCGCTCACCGGATCGGCCGGGCTGGTCATCGGGGCACCCGGGGCAGGCCGAGGCCGGCGGTGGCGATGAGTTCCCGTTGGATCTCGTTGACGCCGCCGCCGAAGGTGAGCACCAGGT
>DASVVF010000537.1:0-1961 GCA_036386695.1 Catenuloplanes sp.
CCGCGCAGCACCGGCCCGGGCAGCGACCCGACCGGCCCGAACGTCGATGCCGATTCCGCCGCCGCCGTGGTCCCGGGCGCGGCCGCCGCCGTGGTGGCGACGGTCGTCCCGGCGGCGGAGGTGGCCGCGCCGGTCAGCACCAGGACAGCGGCCAGCACCACCGGCAACCCGCGCCGCAGGACCGTTACCGGGATACCGCCTGGGTTCATGGCTCCGCCTCCGGACCGACCGCCGGAGGTACAACCAGGACCATCCGGATTCGAGGCCTGAACTTACGGAGTCACCACGAACCGGTCAAGCATCGACGATCGGCTCTCGAAGCGATTTCGACGGGGCTGTCCGGTGCTCACCGCCGCCCGGCGCTGACCAACGGGCGGTCCTCCCGCGGCGGGTGCAGCACCGACACGTCACCGGTTCGACGTAGCTTCTGCCACCGCAGGCGGACCCCGGCCAGTGCGGTGAGCACCGAGCGGATGATGACCAGGTACATCACCTGCCGGTAGACGAACTGCTGCAGCGGGAGCACCCAGATCGGTCGCAGCCGTTCCTTGTCCATCCGGAACGCGATGAAGGCGGTGATGAACTGCAACGCCAGCATCCCGAGCCAGGCGGCCGCGCTGAGCAGTTGGTCGTAGAAGAACAGCCCGTACACCGCCAGGACGTCGATCAACGGCGCCAGCATCGGCAACGCGATCTGGAACAGCGCGAGGAACGGCAGGCCGACGCGGCCGAAGCGCCCGGACGGGCCGCGTTCCAGCACCGAGTGCCGGTGCTTCCACATCGCCTGCATGGTCCCGTAGCTCCACCGGTACCGTTGGGTCCAGAGTTGCCCCAGCGTGGCCGGTGCCTCCGTCCAGGCCCGCGCGCTCTCCTCGTACACCACCCACCAGCCGGCCCGGGTCAGGGCCATGGTCAGGTCGGTGTCCTCAGCCAGGGTGTCGTCGCTGACCCCACCGACCTCGGTGAGCGCCTGGCGGCGGTAGGCGCCGATCGCGCCGGGCACCGTGGGCATCACCCGCAGCACGTCGTAGAGCCGACGGTCGAGATTGAAGCCGATCACGTACTCGATGTGCTGCCACTGCGCCACGACGCTGCGCCGGTTGCCCACCTTCACGTTGCCGGCCACCGCCCCGACCCGGGGGTCCGCCATCGGCTGCACCAGCCGGCGCAGCGAGTCCGGTTCGAAGACGGTGTCCCCGTCGACCATCACGATCACGTCGTGGGTGGCGGCGGCGATGCCGATGTTCAGGGCGTTCGACTTGCCCCCGTTGGGCACCTGGATCACCCGGACGTTGGGCAGGCCCAGGCCGCGGGCGATCGCGGCGGTGTCGTCGGTGGAGCCGTCGTCGACGACCACCACCTCGATGTCGGGATGGTCGCCGGTGGCCAACGAGCGCACCGCGGCGGCGATGCCCTTCTGTTCGTTGTACGCGGGCACGACAACCGACACCGGCGCGGTCACCGGCGGCCCCCAGGACCAGTTCTTGGAGCGTCGGCGGCGCACGTGGTAGCCGGCCACGGCGAACAGCAGGATCCCCCGGCCGATCGTCAGCAGCCCGGTGAAGATCAGCAGCCCGGTGAGGACGGTCAGGATGTTGTCCGCGATCTGCACCGTCCAGACCAGCGCCCGGCCGCGCAACGACAGGCTCAGCGAGGCCGGGCGTTGCCCGACGAAGGGAGCCCGGGCGGCCGCGATGGCGCCGGGCGCGTCGGCTACGGCGGCGTTGAAGCCCTGCGACACGGTCGTGAAGCGGTAACCCTTCTCCTTCATCATCGGCAGGTAGCGGTCGAGTCCGGTGACCGTCTGGGCGCGGTCGCCGCCCGCGTCGTGGAACAGCACGATGCCGCCGTCGGTGCCCGCCGGCGTGGCGTTGCGGATCATCGTCGGCACGCCGGGCAGGTTCCAGTCCTCGCTGTCGACGTCCGTGAGCACGTTGAGGTAACCGGTCTCGCCGGCCTCG
>DASVVF010000538.1:0-2974 GCA_036386695.1 Catenuloplanes sp.
CGGAATGACCCTCTACGGCGTACTCCGACACATCCAAGAATTCCTCGCCCGGATCATCGGCACCTGCCCCACCTGCGACACCGTCTTCCCCGGCCACTACCCCCGAGACGGCTAACCAATCATGACGAAGCACTACTAGGACCCCGTACTGCGGTATTGGCGCAGCCCGACCCGCCACGCCGCCGCCGCCGCACCCGCCGCCGGCACCGCGACGAGCGGCGAGACCCACCCCACCCACGATGGCAGGCCCAGCGGATCGGGTCGGCCGAGCAGGGCCAGCGCCGGGTAGTAGGCGACGAAGCCGAAGCCCAGGCCGTACGCGAACACCGCGCGGAACCATCCGCTGTAGACCGGGATCGGGTACGCCGTGAAGTCCCGTCCACCGTAGGTGAACGCCGCACCGACCTCGCCGGACTCCACCCACCAGAACGCCAGGCTGGCGCTGCCGACGAAGATCGAGCCGAAGAACACCATCCCCAGCAGCGGCGTCGCGATCAGCAGCAGCACCCGTTGCACGTTCCAGTCGATGCCGGCCACCGTCACCGCGGTCACCAACACCCCCGCGCTGACCAGCACCCGGGACACCTTGCGCAGCGGCGGGTCCATCGCTATCAACTGAGGTAACACGCCCAGCGGGCGCACCAGGATGGCATCCAGCAGGCCGGTGCGCACGTACCGCTTCAGCTGGTCGACGTTGCCGACGACGAGGTCCGCGGCGGCGAAGGCGCACGCCGAGAGGCCGACGACCACGACCGCCTCCCGCAGCTCGAAACCGCCGATCGTCCGGGTCACCCGGAACAGCACCAGCACGGTGAGCACGTCCAGGCTCGCCACGCCGAGATTGGTGGCCACCTCCACCGCGAACGACGCCCGGTACGAGGTCAGGGACCGGAACTGCCCACCGAGCATGGCCAGGTACGCGCGAGCGGGGCCGACGCGTGCGGAATCAGCCACCCTGGACCACCAGGCGCCGCTCGGCCCGGCGCTGCACCAGGGCGCAGACGGCCAGCAACAGCACCGCCCAGATCACCTGCAACCCCACCAACCCGACCTGCAGCGCCGGGGAGTCCCGCTCCACCAGCACATCCAGTGGCGTCTGCAGCAGCCCCGGGAAGGGCGTCGCCAGCCACAGGACGGTGCTCACCCCGTCGGGCAGAAAACGCAGCGGGAAGTACAACCCGGCCAGCAGACCGGAGCTGAACGTCCACAGCACCAGCGCGCCGCGCGCGTCCTGCAGCCAGTACGCCGTCGCGTTGACCAGGTACCGGCAGCCGAAGGACATCACCACCGCGAGCACGGTGGACACCGCGAACAACGGTGCGGTCCACCAGCGCCGCGGCAGGTACAGGTCGAAGAAGAGCGGTCCGACCAGGACCGGCGGGAGGAACCGGGTGAGCATCGCGTGCGCCGACCTACCGATGTCGACCGCCAGGTAACTCAACACCGGCGACACCGGCCGCAGCAGGTCGCTGGCCACGTCCCCGGTGCGGATCCGGTCAGCGAGGTCGGTCCAGCCCCACATCAGAACGACCGAGAGAAGCCCCTGCCCAACCCAGACGAAGGTGGCCAGTTGCCGGCCGTCGTAACCGGCCGCCAGCCCGGCGGCGCCGGCCGCCACCGCGAGCAGGACATAGCAGCGCAGGAAGCCGAAGACCACATTGGTGAAGGCGCCGGCCATGGTGGCCTGGCGGTACGTGGAGTACCGCCGGAAACCCGATGCCGCCAGCGCGTAGAAAGTCATGATGAAGCCGGAAGTATGAGCCCTCCAGGGCGATGGCGTACTGGCGGTGACCGACTCCACGCCGTTAATCTCCTTCCGCAACCCCCCGCAGCACGGAACCGGGCGACTCTACCCGGGGCATCCGGCTATCCAGCGACACATTTTCCGACGAGGTGAGCCCCCCGTGTGTCATCGACGTCAGCGATCCGCGGCGGTCGGCCAGCCCCCTCGCGCAGGACACCGCGACCCGTCACCCACCGGGGTGACCAGGTGAGAAACGATTTCACCCGCTCGCCGGACCGCGGCCAACCGCCGTGGGTAGCGGAGCCCACGGCCGAGTGGACCCCCCTACCGGGCCAGCGCTACCCCGGCGACGCCGGCCGCCCCCGGGAACCGGCCCGCCCGCGCGGGGTAGCCGGCCCGCGCGACACCACCGGGCGCAGCGCCGGGCCGGGCGATCAGTACCCGCACCAGCGGGCGACACCGCCGTACCGCGGCGGGGTCTACCAGTCGGCGACCCGTGACGAACCCGGCCGGGCCGCCCCCGGCCACTCCCGGGGAACCGGACCGGTCCACCCCGAACGCGCCTACGACCTGACCCACCGCCGCCCCGCCGCTCGCCGTGCCACCCAGGAAGGCACCCACGACCTCGGGCAGCGTCGGCCCCCCGCACCCGCCGCCACCGCGGAGACCGCCAGCCCGCAGCGCACCGCCAGCCCGCAGCGCCCCGCCACCCCTGCGTCAGGCGCCGCCCCGGGCCCGGCCGCGCCGGTCCCCCTGCGCCGCGCCGCCCCGGACGGTGAGTCCAACGGGTGGTTCGGCCCCCGCAGCCGACCCAGGGCCGACCCGGCCGGTGACCCCGGACCCGCCGGTCAACCCGCCGAACCACCACGGTCCCCCCCGCGCCCGGACGCCGGACCCGACCCCGCGAGCAACCCGGGGGACGCCGCCGGGCAACCGGCGCGCGGGACCGAGAACCGGTCCCCATCCGCATCGTCACATCCGTCGGCCGAGCCGTCCGCCACTGACAGCGCTGCCGCGGACACCGCCGCGGGCGCCACCTCCGCGACGGACAGCAACCCCACCACGGACAGCAACCCCACCACCGACACGACCTCCGCCGCCGACACCACCTCCCGCACGGACCGCACCGCCGGTCCGGACACCACCTCCCGGACGGACAGCACCGCCGGCACGGACCGCACCGCCGGCACGGACAGCACCGCCGGCACGGACCGCACCGCCGGCACGGAC
>DASVVF010000539.1:0-1660 GCA_036386695.1 Catenuloplanes sp.
CAGCGCGCCGGCCTCGACGGCGGCGGCGGTCAGCGCGTGCGAGTTCGCGTCCACGACCTGCCCGGGCTGGCTGGGTCGGCCGACGTCGACGAGTTCGTCCCCGGTGGCCACGATCACCACCCGGGGGCTGGGTCGTACGACGACGTGCGAGATGCCCGAGGCGGCGAAGACGGCGACCATGGCCGGGGTGACGTACGCACCGGAATGGGCCAGCAGGCCGCCCGCGGGCAGCGTCTCGCCGGTGCGCCGCAGCCCGGCGCCGCGCTTGGGGGCGTGGAAGATCTCCACCGCCGCCATCCCCTGGTCGGTCCAGTGGATCGGCACCACCACGTCCGCGCCGACCGGCAGCGGCGCCCCGGCCGCCACCGAGAAGCAGGTGCCCGGCGTCAACCGCACCGGACGCCAACTGGCCGCACCGAGGTCGCCGACCACGTTGAGCCGCACCGGCCGGGGGTCGGGCAGCCGGGCGGTGTCGCTGGCCCCGAACGATGGGTGCGAACCGGCCCGGCCCGCGGCGGCGATGTCCTCCCACCGGGCCGCGTACCCGTCGATGGCCGCCTGGTCGAACGCGGGGAACGGGTGCGGCGCGACCACGTCGCCGGCCAGCACGTTGCCGTACGCCTGGGTCAGATCGAGGTCGAGCGGCGGCAGCGCCCGCAACCTGCGCAGCACGCTGCCCAGGTAGTCGGCCAGCGGCGTCAGCTCGTTGGCGGCCGCCTCGAATTCGGCCGTGGCGGTCATGTAGCGGCACCCCGGGGAACGTCCGAGGCGACGAAGTCGGTCAGCCACTGCCGGAAGTCGCCGCCGAGGTCGTCGCGCTGGCAGGCCAACTGCACGACGGTCTGCAGGTATCCCAGCGGGGTGCCGGTGTCGTACCGGGTGCCCCGGTAGACGATGCCGTGCACCGGTGTGCCGGCGTCCAGCAGGGCGGCCATGGCGTCGGTGAGCTGGATCTCCCCACCGCTGCCGGGCTTGGTGTCGTGGATCGCCTGGAAGATCTTCGCCGGCAGGATGTAACGACCCAGCACGGCCAGGTTGCTGGGCGCTTCGGCCGGGTTCGGCTTCTCGACCAGGCCGGTGACGGCGACCACCTCGGCGCCGACGTCGCCGAGCCCGGCGTCGACCTGGGCCACCGAGGCGATGCCGTACCGCTTGGTCTCCTCCGGTTCGACCTCCAGCAATGCCAGCACGATGCCGCCGGTGCGGGACTGGAGCTCGATCATGGCCGGCAGCAGCGGCTCCTTCTCGTCGACGAACTCGTCGCCGAGCAGCACCGCGAACGGCTGGTCCCCGATGTGCGCCTCGGCGACCCCGACGGCGTGCCCGAGCCCGAGGGGCTCACCCTGCCGGCAGGTGTAGATGTCGGCCAGTTCGCTGGGCCGGCGGACGGCCGCCAACCGTTCGGTGTCGCCCTTCTCCGCCAACCGCGCCTCGACGTCGGGCCGGCGGTCGAAGTGGTCCACCATCGAGGTCTTGCCCCGACCGGTCACCAGCAGGATGTCCCGGATGCCGGCGGCCGCCGCCTCTTCGACGATGTACTGCAGCACCGGGCGGTCGACGACCGGCAGCAGTTCCTTCGGTACGGCCTTGGTCGCCGGCAGGAAGCGGGTGGCGAGTCCAGCAGCCGGGATGACTCCCTTCACCGCCCGGCGTCCGCTCG
>DASVVF010000540.1:0-3443 GCA_036386695.1 Catenuloplanes sp.
TGGCCACCAGCACGCCGGCGGTGGCCAGCGCGCCCAGGACCGCCGCGGTCAGCCACGGCTGCGCGGCCGCGATACCGGCGCCGAACAGGCCGACCAGCGCGGCCGCGGTGATGTGTGCCACGGCGACCCGATGGGACCGGGCCGAACGCCCGGTGGCGCCCAGCGCGATGGCGACCGCCACCAGCGGCCACGGGGCCTGGTACCAGGGCAGGTCGAAGGAAGCGGGGACGGCGAGCGCGGTGAGGGCGACCCCGGCCACCGCGGCCTCGTGGCGCACCTCGGTGGGTAGCGCCAACGCCGCCGCGACGGTCAGCAGCAGGGCACTGACGGCGAGCTGCCAGTCGGCCCCGCCGGCCGCCTGGGCGACCTTGGTGGCATAGGCCGCCACGTCGGCCTGCCACATCGGCCGCGCGGCCAGCACCGGGGCGGTCGCGGCGCGCAGCACGTCCGCCGCCACCACGATGCCGATGACGACCAGCGCGGTCGCCGACGCCAGCTGCGGGCCGCGCCGGACGCCGGCGGGCAGCAGCCGGACCACCACCCCGGTCAGCGCGACCACCAGGGCGGTGAGCAGCACCGCGCGTCCCGGCAGGACGACGTCGGCGAGGCGGGCCACGGCCACGATCACCGCGAGGGTCAGGACCGCGCCCGCGACGTTCTCCGCCGTGGTGTGCCGGGCGACCCGTGCCCCGGCGACGCCCACCAGGGCGGCCAACAGCAGCACGGTGGCGGACCGCGCCGCGCCGGCCGGGTCACCGGCCGGCAGCAACGCCGCGACGGCGTAGAGCAGCGCACCCACGACACCGACGGCGACCAGGGCCAGCAGCAGCTCCCGCAGCCAGGTCGCGGACGGCGGGACCGGACCGGGACGGGCCGGCGCTCCCGGCGGGGCCGTCCCGGCCGGCCGGGGCCCGGCGAAGAACCGGACCCGGCGGCGGGCCGGGCTCTCGGCGCGCTGCCCGAAATCCAGCACCAGGTCGGGTTCCTCCGGCGCGGTCTCGGGCCGATCCGGTTCGCCGACCGGCTCGACGTCGGGCGCGTCGGTGACCGTCGGGCGCCCGGTCGGCCACGGCGGCACCAGCCGGCCGCGCCGGGCCACCGTACCGACCAGGACCACGTCGAGGGCGGCCACCGCGCTCAGCACCAACGCCCAACCGGCGGGACCGGTGATCAATTCGTACGCCAACAGTGGCAGCACCGGCTGCAGCGCCAGGACGGCGGCGTAGCGCGGCGCGGCCAGCCGTACGGTGCCCGCGTAGAGCACCGCCACGACAGCTGTGCCGGCGAAGCAGAAGCCGAGGAATATCTGATCGGAAACGGCGTCGCCGCCGAAGAGGTCGACGCCGTGCAGGGCGTAGCCGACCAGCGGCACCAGCACCAGTCCGACGCCCGCGATGGCCTCGGCGGTGGCGGTGAGGCCCCGTCGGGCCATCGGCGGGGCGGTGCTCAGCGCGATCGCGGTGGCGATGGCGAGGATGGCCGCGCTGCCGATGGCGTCGAGGTTGCTGATCGTCACGGCGGCGAAGACGATGGCCGCCACGCCGAGCAGCAGGGCGCCCAGCGCCAGCAGGATGTTCTGGACGGAGCGCGACGACGCCTCCGGGAGCACCGCGTCGGTGTGGGTCGGCGGGTGCTGCGGGTCCGGTGCCGGCGCCCGGCGCGGGCGCGGTGGCGGTCGGTCGCCGGCAGGTGGGTCGTCGAGCAGGGTGGAGCCGCCCTGCGGCGGGCTCGACGGTGGCCGCAGCCCGCCGGCGGCGGGGCGCGCCGGCCGGCGGCGTGCCCGGCCGGGTTTGCCGGCCCGCTTGGCCCGCTCCTGGTTGGCGTGCGCCAGGATGTCGCGCTGGAAGAGCGCCGCCTGCATTTTGCTGCTGAGCTGCGACCGTTCCTTGAGGATGGCCATGTCCCGGGCGCTCATCTCGGCGATGGAGCGCTCGATGCGCAGCAGTTCCTCGTCGAGCGAGTTCTCCGTGCCGCAGTACGGACATCGGATGGACGGGTTGATCTGCCGGCCGCACGACGCGCACGGGTGCGTAGCCATGGCACCTCCTCCACCCGCCGCCCGTGGCGGCTGTTTCCCCAGTGGACCTCAACCGGCATCGGAACGCTACCGAAGCATGCCCATAGGACACCCCTATTGAACAGTCCCGGAGCGGCAGAGATCACGCAAACCGGCCGTCGACCCGATCGGGTCGACGGCCGGTGGGGCGGGTGGCGACGGTCAGACCATGGCCTGGGGGCGGCCCATGCCGCGGTATTCCCAGCCGGCCTGGGTCCAGAGGGTGGCGTCCAGGCAGTTCCGGCCGTCGATGATGCGGTGTCCGCTGGCCAGCGCGGCGAGGGCGCCCGGGTCGGCGTTGCGGAACTCGGCCCACTCGGTCAGGACGCAGGTGAGGTCGGTGCCGGCCACCGCGTCGTTCATCGTCTCCTCGTAGGTGACGTACGGCAGGGCCTTGCGGGCGTTGTCCATGCCCTCGGGGTCGTAGACGTGGACGTCGGCGCCGGCCTTGGCCAGCATGGCCGCGACGGCGAGCGCCGGCGCGTCGCGTACGTCGTCGGAGTTGGGCTTGAACGTGGCGCCGAGGACGGCGACCCGGGTGCCGGACAGGTCGGGTCCGGCCGGGCCGTAGCGGCGTCCGAGCAGGTCCGCCGCGAGGTTGAGGACCCGGGTGCGCCGGCGCAGGTTGATCAGGTCGACCTCGTGCAGGAAGCGCAGGGCCTCGCCGGCGCCCAACTCCTGGGCGCGGGCCTGGAAGGCGCGGATGTCCTTGGGCAGGCAGCCACCGCCGAAGCCGACGCCGGCCTGCAGGAACCGGTTGCCGATCCGGGGGTCGTAGCCGATGGCCTTGGAAAGCTGGGTGACGTCGCCACCGGCGACCTCGCACACCTCGGCCATGGCGTTGATGAAGCTGATCTTGGTGGCGAGGAACGCGTTGGCGGCGACCTTCACCAGCTCGGCGGTGGCGAAGTCGGTCACCACCAGGGGGACCTCACGGTCCTCGGTGGCGGCGAGGTCGAAGACGCCCTTGTGGGCGGCGAAGAGCATCCGGTTGGCCCAGTCGGACTTGACGCCCACCACGATGCGGTTCGGGCGCAGCACGTCCTCGACGGCGAAGCCCTCCTGGAGGAACTCGGGCGACCAGGCCACCTCCACGCCCAGGTCGCCGTTGGCGTGCTTACCGACGAGCTGCTCGATCCACTCCGCGGTGCCGACCGGGACGGTCGACTTGCCGACGATCAGCGCCTTGCGGGTCAGGTGCGGGGCCAGGTTGCTGACCACCGCCTCGACGTAGGTGAGGTCGGCGCCCATCCCGTCGGCGCGCTGCGGCGTGCCGACGCAGATGAAGTGGACGTCGCCGAATTCGGCGGTCTCCTCGTAGCTGGTGGTGAACCGCAGCCGCCCGGCGGCCAGGTTGCGCCGCAGCAGCTCATCCAGGCCGGCCTCG
>DASVVF010000541.1:0-3921 GCA_036386695.1 Catenuloplanes sp.
CCCGGCCCGGGGTCCGTGGACGGCGTGCCCCCTCGGCAGTCGACCACCCAGCCGGGTGCCACCGGGCAGCAGCCGGGTGTGACCGGACAACCGGGTGCCACCGGTCAGCCGGGTGTCGCGGGGCAGCCGGGCGCCAACCCACTGCCGGCGCGGGGAGCCGTCCCGACGGCCCCGGCAAGGCCGGGCGCGCAGCACTCGGTCGACCCGCAGCACACCGCCACCCCGGCGCCGACCGACGTGTCGGCTCCCACTGCCGGCCCGGCGGGTGACCGGCCCACCACCGTCGGCGACCCGGCGGGGACGCCAGCCAAGAAGCTTCACCCCAAGCACCCGAAGAAGGAGAAGGACGGGGCATTCGGCAAGATCGGCCGAACCCTTGACGGCATCCTCAACTGATCAGCGAAACCGCGCCGGTGGGGTGGTCCGACATTCTCGGGCCACCCCACCGGCGTGCCCGTCCGGCGCCAGGGGCCCGCTCCCGCGTTGCGCCGGGCGCCGTCGCCCCGGCACGGCCGGCGCCGGCTAGTGTTCCGGAGGAAGATCGCCCAGATCCGCGAGGAGACCCGCGCGTGGCCGGCACCCGCATCCACCACCTGAGCACCGTCGAGGACCGCCGGCCGGACCGGCGTGCGGCCTACAGTGGCCTGGTGAACGACGTTCCGACGCTCGCCGGCGCGGCGGTGCGCCGCCGGCGGGGCCGGTGACGGCCACCACGGGATCACCGGCAGTGGTCACCGGCCCTCCCACCGCCGCGTCGCCGGGCCGCCACGGCACCGGCCGTGGCGGCCCGGGGGCCCTGGCCGCACTGGTGGTCGCCCTGCTGGGAGCGGTCGCGCTGTTGGTGCCCGCCCCGTCCGACCGCACCCCACCGGCACCGGTCCCGGTGACCGCCGCGCAGGTCTGGCCGGCCGCCCAACGCGGCGAGCTGCCGGGCTCCCTGCCGGATGGTCCCGCCTACAGCCCGGTCCTGTTCCTCGACGCCCGGGCTTCGATCGGCACCGCCCCGAGCCCTGACGGCACCACCCTGCGGCTACTGCTGCGCAACGCCGACGCCACCCTGCGGGAACTGCGCCGCCTGCCGATGGACCGCACGCCGCAGTACGGCGGGGTGACCCTCGCCGACAGCCAGCTCGCCTGGGCGGAGTCGGTGACCGACCCGAAGGGGCGCGCCCGCACCGAGGTGTGGGCGGCGGACCTGCGCAGCGGTGCCGCGCCGCGCCGACTGGCCACCGACACCGGGGCGGTGGCCTTCTTCAACTCCCAGTACGACATGACGGTCGTCGACGGCCAGCTGTACTGGGTGGCGGTCGGCCCCGGCGACGAACCGGTCACCGAAGTGCGCTCGGTGCCGCTGACCGGCGGGAAGGTGACCGTCCGCACCGAGCGCGGCGCCTGGGCGTTGTCGCGGTGGCCGTGGCTGACCAGCGCCGGCAGCGGTCAGAGTGGCCCGGTGCAGCTGCGTGACCTGCAGAACCGCCGGGACGTCACCATCGACGCCGCCCCGAGCGAGCTGGTGACGTGCAGCCCGACCTGGTGCCGCGTCCTGGTCCTGTCCGGCGACGGTCCGGCCCGCATCGACCTGATGCGCCCGGACGGCGGCGACCGGCAGCGGATGGCCGGCAACACGGTCACCGCCGCCGTCATCGACGTGGCTCTGCACGACCGCTTCGAGGTGCTGTCGCAGGCCGGGCCGGTCACCGCGCCGGCGAGCAGCCAGCAGTTGTTCGTCTACGACGTGACCCGCCGGCAGACCGTCGACATCGCCGCCGGCGTCGGCATGGTGCTCTGCCGGGCCGGCGTGTTGTGGTGGTCGACCGGGGAGGACGACGCTCTGGTGTGGCACACCATCGACCTGCGCACCGTCTGAGCGGCCAACCGGCCCCCCGGGGCGGCCGGGGCGCTACAGGCCGAACGGGTCCGGGCGGCGTTCCAGCAGCGTGTGCAGCGTCGCCTGGATCGTCTCGCGCACCTGGTCGGCGAGGTTGTAGACCACCAGCGGGTCGTCGGCCTGGTCGGTCAGGTGCTCGGTCGGGATCGGCGGGCAGAACTGGATGAGCCACTTGCTGGGCAGCGGCACCAGCCCGAACGGCCCCAGCCACGGGAAGGTGGGCGTCACCGGGAAGTACGGCACACCCAGCAGCCGGGCCAGCGGCTTCACGTCGGCGAGCATGGGGTAGATCTCCTCGGCACCGACGATCGCCGCCGGCACGATCGGCGTACCGGTACGCAGGGCCGCCGACACGAAGCCACCGCGCCCGAAGCGCTGCAGTTTGTAGCGTTCGGCGTATTTCTTGCCGATCCCCTTGAATCCCTCCGGGAACACGCCGACCAGCTCGCCCCCACCGAGCAGCCGCTCGGCGTCGGGGTTGCAGGCCACCGTGGCACCCGACTTCCGGGCCAGCTCCGACAGCACCGGCAGCCGGAAGACCAGATCCGCCCCGAGCAGCCGTAGGTGCCGGGCGCGCGGGTGCCGGTCGTGGACGGCGACGGACAGCATCAGCGCGTCCAGCGCCATCGTCCCGGAGTGGTTGCCGACGATCAGGGCCGCTCCGGTGTCGGGGAGGTTCTCGACGCCGAATACCTCGGTGCGGAACCACTCCCGGTGCAGCAACCGCAGCAGCGGTTGGAAGACCCGGTCGGTGAGCTCCCGGTCGAACCCGAACTCGTCGACCGGATAGTCACCGGAGAGCCGGCGGCGCAGAAAGGCGAGTCCGGCGGCGACCCGCTCATCCCAGACATCGGCCGGCCCGTCGGCCACGGCCTGCCCGACCGGCGCCGGCTCGCCGGCGCCCGCCGCGGCGGCGCGGAACCCGGCCGTGGCGCCGTCGATGGGCGGCTCGTCATGCCGGGTCGCCCCGTCCCGCCCGGCTGCCCCGTCCCGCCCGGCTGCCTCACCACGCCCGGCTGCCCCGTCCCGCCCGGCTGCCTCACCACGCCCGGCCGGGCTGTCACGTCCGGCTCGCGCGTCACGTCCGACCGGCCCCTCGTTGCGGGGCATGCGGTTGTCGGGGCCCGGCGTGGAGTCGCTGGGGGTCCGGTGACCGTTGCGGTACGCCGGCCGGCTGATCAGGTCGATCGGGTCCATTTCCACGCTGCCGGGCAGCGCACGGCCCGCTCCGCTGTCGGCGCTCACGGCAGTTGCCTCCCGGCTGGGCTCGCGGTGGCGGCCGCAGCCGTCGTCAGGTGGGTGGTGCCGGAGTCGGCCGTCGTACCGACCCCGCGGTGCCCGGCGGCGGGCCCGGTGGAGGGGCCGGAGCCGGCCGCGAGGGCGCGGACCCGCCGGATGCCGTCCAGGATCGCCCGCTCGGCGGCGGCGATCCGGTCGGCCGGCAGCAGGGAGCCGCCCTGGTGGGCCCGGATGAAGTCGTCGAACGCGGCGGCGGTGGTGCGCGGCGTGAAGCCGAACTCCTCGATCAGCCGGGTCGTGTCGACCACCCGGCCGTGCACGAAGAGGTCGACCTGGTCCAGCCCGACCTGACCGACCCCGAAGCCGCGGGCCACCGCCACCACCGCCGACAGGGTCGGCTCCAGCAGCGGCGCCGGCAGCCGTCCGGCCCGGCGGATCGCCTGGGACAGCGCCAGCACGCCGGCTCCGGCGACGTTGAACGTGCCGGCGTGGTCCTCCACCACGGAGCGGTGCAGCACCTCCAGCGCGTCGTCGACGTGGACGAACTGCAGTCGGGCATCGCGGCCGAGCACGGTGGGGACCACCGGCTGGGAGAAGTAACGGGTGAGCGTCGTGTCGGCGGTCGAGCCGATGAACGGGGCGAAGCGCAGCACGGTGGCGACCACATCGGGTCGGCGCCGCCGGAAGCCCCGGACGTAACCCTCGATGTCGAGGATGTCCCGGGCGAAGCCGCCGCGCGGGACCTCGCGCGGTTCGGTCTCCTCGGTGAAGACGGCTGGGTCGCGGAACGAGGC
>DASVVF010000542.1:0-2139 GCA_036386695.1 Catenuloplanes sp.
ACGCCGATCAGGGTGGCCAGCGACGGGCTGGCGTACCGGATCAGGTTCTCCTCGTCGATGATGATCACCACGTCGGCGGTGTTCTGCGAGACGGCGGAGAAGTAACGTTCCCCGTCGCGGCTGTTCATCTGGTCGGTGACGGCGATCCGGGCCAGCGCCAGCGTCGCCTGGGCGGCCAGCACTTCCATGGCGTCGTGCAGGCTGGTCAGCACGTCGGCGTCGGCGGCGATGAACAACGCGCCGACGCGCGGCGTCTCGGCGGTCCCGTCCAGGACCAGCGGGCAGGACAGGGTGACCGGGAAACCGCCGAGTTGCTCGATCAGCGCCGGGCGCAGGTTGAACGTGCGCAGCAGCCGGGTCCGCCGGGTGCTCGCTGGGCGGTACTGGGTGGGCACCCGGGCGCCGGTCGCGGTGTCGGCGGCCTCGTCGACGCCGTCCACGGCGAACACCACCCGGTGCCCGACGCCGGCGGGCATCAGGTCGGCGACCGCGGTCCGCACGGCCGCGCCGACCTGGTCGGAGTCGGTGGCGGCGACCAGCGCCGCGCACGCCACCCGCAGTTGGCGCTCCCGTTCGACGGACCGGCTGTGGGTCTCCACGGCGTCGGACAGCCGGCTGAACACCAGCACGAACAGGATCGCCGAGACCACCGCGATGACCGGGCCGTTGCGGACCCCGCCGGTGAGCGCCTCGACGGCCAGCACCACCGGCGGGGTCAGGCAGGACAGCACCAGCAGGGTGCGGCGCTGGCGGCTGATCAGGCTCTGCTGGGCCTCCGGCGGGGCGGTCAGGTCGACCATGGACGGATGCAGGGCCGCCAGCCCCCAGGTGCCGTAGAGCAGGATCCAGCCGAGTTCCGGCAGGCCACCGGGCTGCCAACCGCCGCCGACCTCGGCCCGGGCGTACAGGATGTCGGCGGCCAGCAGGCCGACCGCGCCGACCGTCAACAGCACGGCGGCCGGGCTGCGTCGCGCCGTGACGAGCACCGCCGCCAGGGTCGCGACCAGCAGCAGGTCACCGAAGGCGTACGTGGCCAGCAGTGCCGCCGCCAGCGCGGTGACCGGCCCGCCGGTCACGGCGGGGGCGACCACCACCGTCCACAGCAGCAGCGCCCCGACGGACGTGAACACCAGCAGGTCGATCAGCGACGACCGGTCCCGGAACAGCACGCTCGGCCGGGTGAACCCCAGCATCCCGGCGGTGATCAGCACGTACATGGCGAGGTAGCACAACTCGGCCGGCATCGGCGACCGGTCGCCGGGACCGTCGACCGCCAACGCGAACAGCACATCCCCCGTGGCCTGGGCGGCCAGGCCGCCGGCCAGCAACAACCATGGGGTACGCGGCACCGGCCGGTGCCAGCGCACCCCGAACCCGACCGCGACTACGCCGGCGGCGCCGGCCAGCGACCAGGTGGCCGCGTCGAGGCGGGGCGCGACGACGGCGGCCGTGCCCAGCACGACCATCAAAGCCGTGTAACCGCCGGTCAGTCGAGCCGACACGTCTGGGGCCCCTCGCAGTTCCGGGCATCGTGAAACTCCACGGTAGGCCACCGCGGGCCCGATGAGATACCCAGGTCGGTCACCGGCGGGCACGCACCCCGTCACGATCGGTGGCCGGCAGGGGCTCAGGGCAGGCGGACCGGGGGCTCAGGGCAGGCGGACCAGCAGGTCGGCGCGGACCCGGGTGGCGATGATCAGTTCCGCGTTGCGCTGGTCGCTGCCCAACGCCCGGGCCCGGGCGGTCGCCTCGTCCCGCCCGTAGGCCATGTGCCGGTCGACCAGCCGGCGCAGCCGCTCCGGCTCGTCCACGTCGAGGTACCACGTCTCGTCGAGCAGCCCGTTGAGCTGCCCCCACGGGTCATCGTCGACGAGCAGGTAGTTGCCCTCGGTGATGACCAGCGGGACGCTCGGCGCGACCGGCACCGCCCCGGCGATCGGCTCCTCGATCTCCCGGCGGAACTCCGGCGCGTAGACCGTCGCCGGGTCCGGGCCGCGCAGCCGGCGCAGCAGCGCCAGGTAACCGTGGGCGTCGAAGGTGTCGACGGCGCCCTTGCGGTCGCGGCGACCGAGCGCGTCGAGGGCGGCGTCGGCGAGGTGGAAGCCGTCCATGGGGACGCCCACGGCCGGCAGGCCGCGC
>DASVVF010000543.1:0-2228 GCA_036386695.1 Catenuloplanes sp.
GTGAGCCGCCGACCCGCCGCCTTAATCGTTTGCAGTACAAGTAGCCACCGGAACAGCGAGCGCGAACGAGCGCCAATTCGCATCTGATGAAATTCGCGCTGCTTGCCACAAGTTCAGTCTGGGGGTCGCCGATGAGCAGGACGTGCTCGTCGGCGTGGCCGTCGTCGGGCGTCCGGTCGCCCGGATGCTCGACGACGGCCACACCCACGAAGTGACCCGGCTGGCCACCGACGGCTCACCGAACGCCTGCAGCTGTCTATATGCCGCCGCGTGGCAGGCCGCCAAAGCCCTCGGCTACCGCCGGCTCGTCACCTACACACAGGAGTCAGAGAGCGGCGCGAGCCTGCGCGCCGCCGGGTGGCGTGTTGTCGCCGCCCGACCGCCCACCCCGGGCTGGTCGCGGCCCAGCCGCCCCCGCCCCGACCACGGCGTCGACCGCATCGCCCGCCTGCGCTGGCAGGCACCCACCACACCCGCGTAGCCGGCGGTTCGACACCTCACCCCTCACCCCGCGCGCTGTGGGTGGCGTTCGTGTGCGCGAACGCCACCCGCAGCCCGCGCGGTCGCGGCATCTGCCACACCGCCTCCACCCGGCGGACCGCACCCCGGCGACGACCGACCCGGCCGTCGCCCTGTCCTCAGCCCTGAGAAAGGCATCCGTCATGACGACCACCGCGCAACACACCACCACCGGCCACCAGGCCGGCGCTGCCCAACACGGCAAAGTCGACGCGCTCACCCACGCCCACCAGGCACTGCGCCGCGGCATCCGCGACGAACTGGCGCTGCTGGTCGGCACCCGCGCCGTGTTGAGCTCCTGCGCCAACGACATCCTCACCCGCCTCGACCTGCCGCCACTGCGATACGACTTCGTGGTGGGCGCCCGCGTCCCGGTCACCGTCACCGTGACCGCGAGCACCGCCCGCTACGCCGAAACCGTCGCCGCCGCGCAGATCGTGGCGGACCTACGGGGCCTGCACCGCACCTACCTGCGCGGCCGGACCCCCAGCGCCACCGCGACCGAGCAACCGATCCGCGACGCGGTCGTCGCCGTCCGCACCATGCGCGTCGCGGGCGACCCCACCCGGCCCACGCTGGCCCGGTTCACCATCGACGCGCGGGTGCTGCTCGGCGCCGCCGTCACCGCACCCGAGCGCCGCGACGCCTGGGCCGCCGCGCAGCAGCTCGTCGCCGCCGAACTGCGCCGGCTGCGTCCCGGGGCAACCCGGGTGCACACCGACGCGCTCACCCTCACCTTCGTCCGCGACGCGCGGACTGTGCCGCACCGCCCGCACCCCTGACTCGGGAGCTTCGGGAATCCACCGTCACGGCCGTCCGCCTTCCCCGGCACACCACCCTCGGCCCCTTTCCGCTTACCGAACCTGCACACCGAAGACCCGCCGCGAACCCCGCGGCGGGTCATCTTTTCTCTTCGTCGAAAGAGGCGCTCCGATCATGACCAGCCCCAGCACGCCGCCGGACTCCGGCGGCACCGAACCCGCCCATGACCGCCACCACACCGCACCGCCGGCCGCTGCCCAGCCGCCGCGCCGCTACCGGGGCAGGCACCGCCGAACCCGGTACCCGGCCCGGACCGCCACGAGGGTGGCGGCGATCGGCGGCTTCGTCGGCGCGGCCCTCGCCGCGAACGTGCTGACCGCCCGATTCGGGCTCATCCCGGTCGGCGCGGGCCTGACCGCGACCGCCGGCACCTTCGCCGCCGGGTTCACCCTGCTGGCCCGCGACATCGTCCACGACGTCGCCGGCCGCCGCGCGGTCCTGGCCTGCATCGGCGCCGGCGCGGCGGCCACCGCCGCGGTGGCCGGCGCCCACCTGGCCCTGGCCTCCGCCGCCGCGTTCACCGTGTCCGAACTGCTCGACCTGCTCGTCTACCAACCGCTGCGCCGGCGTGGCTTCATCCGCGCCGCGCTGGCCTCCAACGCCGTCGGCGCCCCGACCGACAGCCTCGTGTTCCTCACCCTGGCCGGGTTCCCGATCTTCAGTTCCCTACCCGGGCAACTGTGGGCCAAGGCCCTCGCCACTGTCGTGCCCGTCGCCCTGTTCGTGGTCGCCCGTGCGTTTCTACGCCACCGCCTCCGGCCCTCGAGTCCGTGAGGCGATGACGGCCGGGCGGCTCGGCATGATCGCCTCCCCGGCGTGCGGGCACCGGGTCCAGCCCGGCTGGAACTGGTGCGCGGACAACAGCGTCTTCGCCGGGCACTATCCCG
>DASVVF010000544.1:0-7481 GCA_036386695.1 Catenuloplanes sp.
CCCCGCGGCAACCCGCGGTGGAGGTTTCCTTCTGTTCCACGCCCACTTCCCTCCGACGTTCGGTTATGGCACCCCGCTCGCTGACTGAATACGCGTCGATTCCTGCAACCCCCCACTGCGCCAGGCAAACTTCACCCGTGGTGCGGTGGTCCTTGTCGACGACGTCCCGGCCTTTGGCGAAATGCTGCGTCACGAACGTTATGCGGTGACGGTTAGCGAAACGTTGGTGCATTGTTGTCGCAGCCGTCAAGGGGGGTTCCAGCTGGGTTACGGCCATGCGGGGTCGGCGGGGGGCCTCGCAGAATTGCCCATACCGTGCCGTCACACTTCGTTCATCGCCGCGGACGGTGACCCGTTGGCTGATCCCCACCGACGCAGGGCGTCGGCCGGTTCGGCGATTCGCTGGTCCCCCGGGCGACGGCGGGTAGCACCTGCGGCGGGCAGCTGGGTACCGCTTGGCCACGTATGGAACGTCGTCGTGGCTTTCGGGACTCGCCGCCAGACGAATGTTGCGACAGCGAGGCAGGCGAGCAGGCCGAGCCCGACCGCGGCAATGCCCGCCACCGGGGTGCTGAGTGCGACGACGAGGCAGAAGGCGAAATAGCACGGCAGGCTGCGGACCAGGCCGCCGAGCGCGTGCACCCCCGCCGCGGCACCGTCGCGGGCCACGGTGACCACGGTGAGCGTCGTGCACATCGTCGGGAAGGCGGCGATGGCTCCAGCGATGTCGGGACCGGCGAGCCGACGGCTCAGCACCGCGCAACCCACGACGACCGCCGCGCTCGAACAGGTCAGCCCGATGCTCGACCAGTGACGAGGCGCCGGCCGCCGCGGTTGCCCGGCGGGCATCAGCCGCGGACCGGCCACGAGCGCGCCCACCGCGGCCACGACCGCGAACGCGTCCGGCAGGCACCAGACGAGCACCGAACACGCGAGATAGGCCAACACGCCGCACCCGATACCGACCGACAGACCACGCTGCCGCAGAGCCCAGGCGAAGACGACGCCGAAGGCCACCTGCGCGAGCACGTGCGTGGCTGCACTCAACGCCATCGACCCGGCCGTCTGCGGCGTCGTGTCGATGGCCACGGTCACCACCGCCACGGCGAACGCCACCGGCAGGGCCGCGATCCAGCCGGCCGCCGCCGGACCGAGCCGGCGTTCGATCAGCGCGGCAGTCGCCATCACGACCGGAGCGAGCAAGAGCGAGAGGAAGACCATGCGCACCACGGTCGCCGACCAGACGATTCGGGTCCAGCGCACGTTTCCGAAGTTAAACCGTGGGAGAATACGAACGGTGGAGTTGCGACGACTACGGCTACTGGATCAGCTCGCCCGCCTCGGCACCGTCTCAGCGGTCGCCGACGCCCTGTCCTACAGCCCGTCCAGCGTGTCCGTCCAGCTCGCGCAGCTGGAACGGGAAGCGGGAGTCCCGCTGCTGCGCCGTGTCGGCCGCAACGTCGAGCTGACCCCGGCCGGACGGCGACTGGCCTCCCACGCGGCAGACGCCCTGGCCGCCGACGAAGCCGTCCGCGCCGAGCTGGCCACCATCGGCGACACGCCCGGCGGGTGCCTGCGCATGACCATCGTGCAGACACCCGCCCTCGCGCTGCTGCCCGCAACCCTGGACAAACTCGCCTCCACCGCCCCGAACCTGCAGGTCGAGGTCCACCAACGGGAAACCGCCCCGGCGCTGGAGGAGCTACGCTCGCGGGCCGTCGACCTCGTCGTCGGCATCGAGTACGACCCGGTCCCGGTCGCCCGGCAACGCGACATCAACCGACGGGACCTCCTGCGCGAAGACGTCCTCCTCGCCGTACACCCGGCCCACCCGCTGGCCACTCCATCGCCCATCGCGCTGACCGCCTGCGAGGACGCGGCATGGGCCACCGGCCACCGCGGCACCGGACTCGACGCGGTCCTGCGCAACGTCTGCAACCGGCTCGCCGGCTTCGAACCCCGCATCCAGCACCGCAGCGACGACGGACTCGTCCTCGGCGCCCTCGTCGCATCCCAGCGAGCCCTGGCGCTCCTACCCGCACTCTTGACCACAGCACTACCCCAGATCACCGCACACCCGCTCGGCGAAGAACGCCTCCAACGAACGATCTTCACCGCAACACGCGCCACCGCCGCCGCCGCACCAGCCGTCATCGCCGTAGAGAACGCGCTACGAGAGGCAGCCACCCTGATCGCACACGACCGCCCGGACATCGAAGCCATACCCTGACAAGGCGGACCGAACGACCACTGTGCCTCGCACCAGGCCCCGACGGCCACGACACGGCGTCGCGCGGCCCCGGTGGGAATGTTCACAGTGCCCCCGGGGCAACGATGATCCTCTAAGGTGTGCCGGCCGACCGGCTCTGATCGGCGATCAGCACCTGGGAGGAACAGCAGTGCAGCGAATCATCAGGGGCGCCGCGGTGGTCGGCGTGCTCGTCGGCGGGCAGGCCGCCTTCTCGCCCAGTCCGGCCAGCGCTGCGGCGGACATCTACATCGCGAGCTCCGGCACCACCATCAACGTGGGGCACGACAACGCCCGCCCCAACCACCTCACGATCTCGACCAGTGGTGGCTTCGTCGTGTTCCAGGAGTTCTCCGGCAACACGCTGTTCTCCAGCGGCGGCTGCACCAACCTCACCGCCACGAAGGTGCAGTGCCCGGCCGCCCGGATCAGGTTGATCGACATCTACCTCGGCCGGTTCGACGACCAGATCTTCAGCAGCGCCACCATCGCCACGAACGTGACCGCCGGGGCCGGCAACGACGTGATCCACACCGGATCCGGTGGCGGCACGATCATCCCGGGTGAGGGCCGCGACGCGGTGGTCGGCGGCCTCGGCAACGAGTTCATCATCGACGGCCCGGGAGCGGACCGGTACTCGGGCGGCAACGGCCGGGACATCGTCTCCTACCAGCAGGCCACCGCGGGCGTGGTGGTCAGCAAGAACAGCACCGCCGACGACGGCCGGCCGGGTGAGGGCGACGACGTGCGCGACGACGTCGACATCGTCTACGGCTCGCCGTTCAACGACACCCTGGTCGGCGGCGCCGGCATCGACGTGTTCCACGGCCTGGGCGGCAACGACATCGTCAACGGCGGGGCCGGCAACGACTCCGTGGCCGGCGGCGACGGCGCCGACACGCTGCGCGGCGAGGCCGGCAACGACGTCCTGGAGGGAATCGACGGCGCGATCGGCAACGACAACCTGGCCGGCGGCGCCGGCACCGACAAGTGCAGCGGCGACTTCGCCGACATCAAGAGCGGCTGCGAGTCCTGACCACCGCGGTCTGACCGGGTGCCGCCAGGCCCGTGGAACGGTCCCGGCGGCGCACGGCATCCGCCCGGTTGCCGAGGCCGCCCTCGCCGGCCTGGAATTCGCCGATCACCGCCCTGATGACGGCCAATTGGCGGCATCGCCACCTTCAGACCGACGAAGATCTGCGGCATCGCTTGACCACGATCAAGTCGTCGCGGGGGGTTCGACATCACGGGGCGCGGTCCGGGGAAACCTACCGGCCAGGCTTGCAGAGAACGCTATCGCCCCGGTGACGGCGCCACTATCTGACCTAAGCGGACGTAGCGCCACCGGCCCCAGCACACCGACCAATGGTCTTGTGCTCGCCACCAAGATCCAAGGGCTGGGTGGCAGGCACTGCGGCGGTGGCCTACCCGCCTGGACCGCGTGCGCCACCAGCCGATGTCCATCCGGCACGATGCGTCGCGACCGTGCGGGTGGCATGAAACCCGGGTGGCATGAAAATCCGCCAGTCTTCGTCGAGGGCGGCACCGGCCATCAGCCCTATCGCTCGTTGATGTCTTTCAGCGGCAACGGGTCCTGCGTGTACGGCGGCGCGTTCCACTTCTGCAGGCTGGAGCCGTCGCAGGCGGTCACCGCCACCGGCCGCGCCCGCTCGGGATGCGCCGGCTCGATCGGCTCGGCCGCCAGACACCGGTTGTGTACGTCGACGATCGTGAACCTGTCCCGGGCGGAGCCGCCCTCGCCGTGGAACGTCCAGGTCATCGCCGGACTGTTGAGCCGGCACGGTGCGAGGGTGGGATATCCGTCCGGCACCGGCACCGTGGTCAGGCAGTGCGGCTCGGCCCGGTACGCGTACCCCTCGTTGCGGTCGGCGGACGAGGTGACCCGCAGCGTCCCCGGTACCGAGATCGCCCCGCCCGGCAGCGCCGGCTGCTCCCAGCGCTGGTTCCAGTCGACGTTCGACGGGTCCGGCGCCTGCTTGCACGGGTAGGCCTGCACCGAATGCGAGCCCACCGGTTGGATGAGTTCGAAGGCGACGAGATCGAGGCACCGGCCGAACTGGGCGTAGTTCACCACCTGTTTGGAAGCCGCCCCGGCCGCGCCCGCGCCGACGGACGCGTCCGGTCGCCACTTGGCGGTCTCATTCCCCCCGCCGCAGGTGAGGTTGCTTCCCTTGCCGAGCACGATGGCGCTGCCGACCTGCGGGCCGAACGTGTCGAGGCAGAAATCGGCGGTCCCGACGCCGTCGTCGGTCCCCATGAACTTGCGGTAGGTGTTGTAACTCCACTGTTGCTGGGGCTGGGTGGTGCTGGCGCACGTCTGCAGCTTCACGGGGTCCTTCTCGTTGTACGGTGCGGCGCCCGCGTCGAGGCACAGCCCCAGTTGCCGGGTCGCGCTCTTCGACGACGGCAGGGAGATGGTCAGGTTCGGGTTGTACGCGAAAGCCTGCTGCGGAAGGCTCCGGTCGCACGCCTGCGCCGCCACACCGCCACCCGGCACCGGTGACGGGCCGGCGTCGAGACAGCGCTGCGAGTTCTCGTCGGCGCCGTACATGCGGATCAACCCACCGGCGATGTTGGCGCTTCTGGTGCGGAAGGTGTAGGTGGCGCGCATGGTGCGTCTCGCCCCGGTGGCGTCCCGGCCGGTGGAGCGCAGCAGCGCGAACGCCGGCGTCTGCTGCGGGCCACTGCCGGACGCGCAACTGATCTTGCCGGGAGTGTCGGCGGGCAACACGTCCGGCGCGAGCTGGGCCTCCGTCAACGGCCTCGGATCGGTGGAGAAGTAGTCGATGAGCACCTCGAACCGGGCGTCGTTCGGGGCCGGGCCGTCGGCACCGGGCGGCAGCACCGAGCCGCTGAGCGGCGGCCCGCACGGCAGGCTGGAGCGCCCGGCGGTGTTGCCGACCCGGGCCATCGCCACGTCCAGGCCGGCGTGGGCGCCCTGCAGGGCGGTGGTGCGCTGCAGTTCCACCCGGGTGGCGTGGGTCTGTGCGACGACCACCGAGACGAGCAGCCCGCTGAGCATCATCCCGACGAGCGTCACGAGCATCGCCAGGGGCAGCGAGCCGGTGTCGTCTGCTGCGAACGAGCGGCCGGGTCGGTTCACTGGGCGGTCCTGCCTTCGCCGCACACGTCGAGGTCGCCCTCGCTGATCGAGCTGTTGAGCGCGGTGAAGGTGACGTCGGTACGGCGGTCGTTGCCGTGGACCGCGGAGCGGGCGGTGAGTCGTACCCGCAGCCGCTGGAAGGTCAGGCCGGCGTCGGAGGCGAGCACCCGCTCGAACGGTTGCACCGAGGTAACCTCGGAGGCCAGCGTGGCGAAATTGGTGAGGTCCGCCAGCCCCGCCCGCGCTGACGCGCCGGGTACGTGGGTCCAGGTGCGGTGCTCCAACCGGCCACCGGCTGCGCCCGGCACCAACCGCAGCTGCGTGCAGACCGAAACACCGGTACGCGTGTTCAGGAACTCGACCCGGGGCTCGCGCCCCGGCGCCGGCCCGGTGCCCGGCTCGGTGATTTCGGCGGCGTACCGAACCTCCCGGTCCAGCCGTAGGAAAGCGGTGTCGAGCTGGGACTGACCACTCGACATCACCTCGGTGCTGGCGACCGTGCGGTAGACCTGGATGATCCCGGTGGTGAACAGCACCATGACGATGGACATCAATCCCATCGAGAGCATCATCTCGAGCAGGGTGATTCCGGCGTCCGTCGGCTGTCGGTCGTCGCGCCCGCGATCGTCCGGTGTGGTCATTCGAGGACCGACCAGGTGAAGGTCACCGAGTCGGTGCCGGACGCCGAACTCACCGTGACGGTCACCGGCAGGGCCTCCCGGGCCGAGGTCGGGGTGCCGGTGACCTCCCCGGTGGCGGTGTCGATCGCCAACCCCGCCGGTTCGCCGGTGATCGCCCACGTCAACGGAGGCTCGCCGCCAGTGACCGGGACCGTCAGGGAGTCGGCCGTACCGACGGTCGACGTTCGCGGCTCCACCGCACCCAGCACGGGTGGGGGGTTGGCGATCCGCCAGGTGAAGCTGGCGTTGGTGACGACGCCCGAACCGTCCCGGACGCTGACCCGGGCCGGGAAGTCCCCGACGGTTCCCGGCGTCCCTCTGATCAGCCCGGAGGTGTCCATGGTCAGGCCGCCCGGCAGTTGCGGGCTCATCCAGGTCAGCGGCGGCGTGCCGGCCGCCCACAGCTGGCGGGGGGTGATGGCCTTGCCGACCTGGTTGGTCAGCAACCCCGGGTTGGTGATCGTCGGCGGACCGGTGGCCGCGGCGGGCTCGTTGGCGTCCAGGACCGTCTCGCTGGTGGTGGCGGTGACCAGGGTGGAGGCCGAGTGTGAGCAGAGGGATCCGGAGCAGGCCCTGTCCCGCCACCTCACGGTGACCGTCACCCGGGAGAACGCCATCGAGTCGCCGCGCTGGAGATCGTCACACCGGCCGGTCGAGGCGGACTGCCAACACGGCCGCACGGTGCGGGTGCGGGTGTAGCGGGGGTCATCCGGTACGGGCAGGTTGGCGTCCGCCGGAAGGGCCGCCACCGCGGGCCCCTCCAGGGCGCGTATCCCTTCCATGCCGTCAGCGGCCAGTTGGATGGCTGCCTGTCGACCGCCCTGCTGGTTCGTGACCACGGTGGCCCGCACGAGCAGGCTGGTCAACGCGGCCATCATCGTCCCGATGACGGAGATCGACACCAGTACCTCGAGCAGGCTGAAGCCGGCCTCCGACGGCGACGACAACCGGTGTCGCCGTAGCCGCTGTCCACCGCCTGCCGACATGTGTGTCCCCGGGCTTGTTCGCGCGGCCGACGGCCGCGGGGGCTGGTCTGAGGCCCGCCGTCGTCACATCGGCCGCGGCCTGCCCGACCTGAGGGTTCTGCCGTTCTTTTCGTCGGCTCGCCTCGGTCGAGGGCGACCCGGTCGCGGTCACGTCGTCGAACGGTCCGGCCTGCCGGAACGGCGCGGTCCCCGGGATCACCGTTGTCGCCGTCGTGACGGAGCCGGCCAGTTGTCGCCAGTCGGTGGCCGGGGTGGCCGCGGTCCGGGCGGGTCAGGTGCGCTGCTGCAACTTCTGCTCGAACAGGCGTAGTCGGGTGCAGGTGGGGCCGCTGTCGGTCGTGGTCTCGTACTGAACGTAGGGGAAGTTTCCCGGCGCCGCCGTCTGTCCGGGAACACTGATCCCGAACGCATAGCGGATTTTGGTGTCCACCCGCTGGAAGGCG